>CAMCYM010000092.1 GCA_945883885.1 Chryseobacterium gleum | reverse complement strand
ACTTTAAATTGTACTTTGATCCTACTTTGATCGCTTAATGGTGTTATACTTTCAGAATAACCTACATTAGAACACGTGTAACCAGGTGATAGTTTAAATGGATTAGATGGTCCGCCACCGTGATGGTGAACGACTGTGACGTGCTGTTGCCGCATGCATCCGTCGCCGTGATGGTCACCACCTGGACGTAGTTGCCGCAGGCGTCCGCAGCGCCCGAGCGGGCTTCGCTGAACGTGACGTCGCCGCAGTTGTCTTCAGCGGTGTAGCTGTAGGCTGCTTCGGAACAGTCGTTTGTTTGGTCAGACGGGAAGGACGTGAAGACCGGAGCGGTCGTGTCCATGACCGTCAGGATTTGCGTATGCGAGACCGCGTTGCCGCTGCAGTCTGTTGCGGACCAAACCCGAGTAACGGTGTAGCTGTTTGCGCAGGAACCTGCAACGATCTCCTCGGCAAAGAGCACCTCGAGGACTCCCGAGTCGTCCGTGACGCTCAACGTTGCTGCAACCGGAACGGCATCGCAACCGACCGCCATGCTCGCTGGCAAGCTCTCCACGAAGGCCGGGGCCAGCACGTCTTCCACCTGGAACAAAATCTCCACAGACGTGGCATTGCCGGAAGCATCCGTGAAGGTGTAGGTGGCGACTGCTGCAAAGTCCCCTGGGCATGCGCCCTGCTCGATGGCCGTTTGAATGCCAGCAAGGACTGGAGCATCGTCGCAATTGTCTGAGATTCCGGGAACAAATGCGGCGACCAATCCCTCCAGAGAACTGTATGCATTGAATTCGACGAGCGTGAGGGAAACCACCGGCTCGAAGGCCAGTACCGTCGGTGCAGCTTCGTCCACGACCTCGATGGTTTGGGTCGCGGAAGCTGCATTGCCGCAATGGTCCGTCGCCGTGAAAGTCCGCACGATGGTGTAGTCGTTCGGGGAGATGCCCGGAAGGATCACATCTTCGTAAACCACTTCGAGTCCGGCATCGCAGTTGTCCGAAGCAGACGCTGTTTCTGTCGGAATCGGCTGATCGCACGCGACCACAGCGCCGCCAGGAACGGATGTGAACGCCGGTGCTACCGTGTCGATGAGCATGATGACCTGCTCGAACTCGGCCGCGTTGCCGCACGCATCCGTCGCGACGTAAACCCGGGTGAAATTCGTGTACGGCGTCACGCAGCCTCCGGCGAAGGGCAAGGATGTCCAAATCAAATCTGCCGGGCTGCACCCGTCGTTGACCCCAGCAAATGCAACGTCTTCGTTGAATGCGTCGCATGCCACGGTGACAAAGGGCTCAGCAAGGATTTCCGGAGCCGTCGTATCCACCACCGTGATTGCTTGCGTGCACGAAGCGGACGATGCGTTGCCGCACGCATCCGTGGCGGTGGCCGTGAACGTCCGCTCGAAGCTGAAGCTGCCCCCGCACGTGGCCGTGGCAGAACCGTCTACGTAGGTGATGACTACGGCAGGTGCGGCCCCACAGTTGTCCGACGCTGCCGCCGTGGCTTCACCCAACGATGCCGTGGATGCATCGAACGCACACGCCGCATCCAAAGCAACCGTGAGGTCTGCCGGGCACGTGATGGTCACTTCCGGTGCGATGTCGTCTGTCAGGACAATGATTTGGTCAAATGTGCTCGCATTGCCGCAGGCATCGACCGCCGAATAGGTCCGGATGAACTGGCCCAAAGGTTGAACGCAGCCGCCCGCGAAGGGCAGATCCACGAAGGACAAGGTCAACGTACCGCAGGCGTCCGTCGCCGAAGCAAGTGCAACGCCAGGGAAGTCCCCACATGCAATCTCCACTTCGTTCGCCGCCGTGATTGCCGGGGCCGTGGTGTCCTGAACCGTAAGGACTTGCGTGTGCGACGTCGTATGGCCGCTGCAGTCCGCTGACGTCCATGTCCGCGTCAGGGTATAGCTGTTCGCACAAGTGCCCGGCGCGGTGGTTTCCGAGAACAAGACCCCCGTAGCCGCATCGCAATTGTCCACCGCGGTCAATACGGCCGCAGCCGGAACCGCATCGCATGCTACCACGGCATCGCCCGGGAGCGCTTCTACGAAGGCCGGCCCTTCGGTATCTGCCACCGCAATCGTAAAGGACTGCGCTGCGCTGTTGCCGCATGCATCCGTGGCGGTGATTGTCACCACCTGCGTGTAGTTGCCGCAGGCATCTGCCGCGCCCGTTCGGGCTTCGCTGAAGGTGACGTCGCCGCAGTCGTCCACGGCCGTGTAGGCGTAAGCCTGCTCGGCGCATTGGTTCGTTTGGTCCGACGGGAAGGAGGTAAAGACCGGAGCCGTCGTATCCGTAATCTGGATCGACTGGATGTGAATGGCCGTGTTGCCACAATCGTCGGTCGCCGTCCACGTGCGGGTGAGGAGTGCCTCGGCTCCGCATTCGCCTGGCGCCGACGCTTCCGTCATGCCGTACACGATGAGGTTTGCCGGTGATCCATCGTCTTCCGCAGCAGTCGTTCCCATCGGAATCGGTTGGCCGCATTCTACGACGAGGTCTTCAGGAGCCTCCGTGAAGATGGGGGCTTCAGAATCCACCACGTTCACCACCATCACCACGTCCAACGCGTTGCCCGAGGCATCGACATGGGTGTAGGTAACTTCTGCGGTGAATGTACCCGCACACGGCCCGGGGACAATCGCGGACTGTACCGTTGCAGGAATACCGGTTCCAGCCCCTTCGCCGCTGCCCGCTCCACCGCCTCCGGTCGTCGCATCGCAGTTGTCCGAACTCAGTGGCTCCCAGTATGCGAAGTCGAAGGACTCCCACTCTTCGGGGCTGATGGTCAATGCCGGTGTGAAGCTGACCAAAACCGGCGCCGTCGTGTCCTCCACGTAGATCGCCTGAACGGCCGTCGCCGTGTTGCCGCAGTGGTCCACGGCCGCATACGTCCGTACGATCGTAAAGTCGCTCGGAGTCGGACCCGCCACCACCACATCCGTCCACGTGATGAGCGGCGCCGCGTCGCAGTTGTCCTCTGCAGCTGCTGCGAACACCGGGACTTCCTCGTCGCAGGCGATGGTCACATCCGCAGGTACCGACGTGAATGCCGGTGCCACGTGGTCGATGAGCAGGATGGTCTGCTCAAAGGTGGAGGTGTTGCCGCAGGCATCCGTGGCGGTGTAAGTCCGGACGTAGTTGCTGAACGGCGTCACACAACCGCCTGCAAATTCCAAATCCGTGAATGTCAGTGTCGTTTCGCCACAGTTGTCCGTGGCCGAGGCATACAACAGGCCTTGGGGATACTCCTCACAAAGGACCTGCAAGAAGGGTTCTGCCGCAATCACCGGCGCCTCTGCGTCTTCGATGGTAATCAGTTGAGTGGCCGTCGCTGCATTGCCGCAACCGTCCGTCGCCACATAGGTACGCTCTACCGTGCCGCATGCGCCAGAGACCGCGCCGTCCGTCCAAGAAAGCGTAGCGCTGCCGTCGCAATCGGCGATTGTGGCGTTGCCGTAATCCACTCCGGGGTTGTAGGTCGCGCAAGATGCCGATGCTGCTGTGAACGAAATCACCGGAGCAGCACTGTCCACCACCGTAATCAACTGGGTCGCCGTAGAGAGGTTTTGGCAATTGTCCACTGCAGTCCAGGTCCGCACGAAGCTGTAGCCTATGCCGCACGTGGGCGTCGAGGGGCCGTCGCTGTAGGTGAGGACAATCCCATCGTACCAGCCGGGCTGGAAGCAATCGTCCGTTGCGACCGCCATGCCCGTGCTTGCCGGAGCGAGGTCAACTGTGCACGCCGCGTCAAACGCGACCACTGCATCGGCAGGTACCGCAATCGCGGGCGGTGTTTCGTCGAAAAGCACGACGAATTGCTCTGCAGTTGCGGAGTTGCCCTGGTCATCCGTTGCCGTCCACACGCGCTTCCACGTCCCCGGACATCCGCCGGCTGCAAAGACCGCTTGGATGCTGATCGTCAGGCTTTCATCGCAGTTGTCCGTCACGTCCAACGGAACAAAGCTCGGGTCCGTCGGATCGGGCAATTCTGTGCAAGAGGCATATACAATCAGACCGTCTGCAGCGAATACCGGCGGCTGGTGATCGATCAGGGCGATGGTCTGGGTGCAGCTGTACGCCGCGCTGGCGTTGCCCGCGTCGTCCACTGCCCAAACCGAGAACGTCCGCTCCACCACTTGGCCCCCAGCAACCCCGGTTACGGCATCCTCATAGGTCCAAAGAATCTCCAGCGAGGAATCGCAATTGTCCGAACCTTCCAGCGTAGGAACTCCCGTGACGGACGGCGACAGCGAAGGGGCACAATCCACACCGCTTTCGATCGACAAGTCCGATGGACATGCCATGGAAAGCACCTCCGGCGCAATGCCATCGACGACCACGATGCTTTGGGTGCACACGGCCGTGGCCACATTGTCACACCGGTCGGCAGCGGTTACCGTGAAGGTGCGTTCAAACGTATAAGACGCTCCGGCGCCGCCCGGTACAGAAGGACCATCTGCATAGCTCACCTGCAGGGAAGGCGCGGCATCGCAGTTGTCTGTAACGTTCACCACCGGCGCGCCCAAACTCGCGTCTGTCACCGCACATGCTGCCCCGGCCTCCGTCGTCGTCGCAGGGGGACACGTCAATTCCACCAGCGGCGCCTGGGTATCCAGCAACACGATGGCCTGCGTCAGATAGGACTGGTTGCCACACGCATCTTCTGCGGTGTACGTGCGCAGCAGGTTCGGGGCCCCTCCGCAATCCGTTGAAAGCACCGCATCCGTCCAAGTCAACAAACTGACTGCATTGCATGCGTCCGTCGGGGAAACTGTGGCGAACTCCACCGCCTCACACGGCAATGCAAGAACGTCTTCCACAGTGCCGAAATCGGGGGCTTCCGTGTCAACCACCGATTGCGTTGCCGTCGCGACGGCCGCGTTGCCGCATGCATCCGTCGCGATGAACGTGTACACCCGATCGAAAGACGTGCCGCAACCCGGGAAATCTTCGAAGGTCGTCGTCAAGGTCACATCGCCACATGCATCGCTGGCAACAGCACCCATCGGACTCCATTCGCCGCCGCAATCCAGCGTTTCAGAAGGAGACACGAAGGTGAACACCGGGGCAGATACGTCTTCCACGAAGATGGTTTGGACATGGACGGTGGCATTTCCGGAACAATCGGTGGCCCTCCACGACCGAGTCAACGTGAACGATTGTGGGCAGGTGCCGGGGGTTGTAGCCTCTCCGAGGTACTCTACCACCACTTCTGCTCCTTCGCTGCAGTTGTCTGTTGCAACCAAAACGGGCACCGCGGGCAAGGCTGCATCGCAAGAAACCACCACATCTTCAGGGGCGTTCACGAATTCAGGAGCAAGTGCATCTGTGAATGCCACGGACTGCACCATCGAGACATGCTGATTGCAGGCCGGGTCAAACACCGAATGCAACAGCGCAACTTCTTCATTCACGCACTCAGCAGCCGGATACAGCGCATCGGCGCTCAAATCAACCACCAAATCGCCCGATGCCCCGTTCACAGGCATTCCAGCCACTACACCACTCCATGCAAACCACCCTCCAAGTCCGTAGTTGCAGTTGTGCGAACTGCCTCCTACGCCCAGTTGGAACCGCTTGTTCTGGCTTACCGGCATGTGGGTGAGGTTCAAGTATGAACCCTCGTACTGACCCGTACCGGTCAAGTAGCTCTGCGTGGCGTCTAACACATAGACGTCCATTTGGGCAGCATTCGCTGCGCAACCGTACGACAAGATCAACCCACGACCTGGACCTCCGGCCATCCAAGTTGAAGCCAATTGCTTGTTCTTCAACACAATGTGCACGTCCCAGCCTTGAGCCGGATCCAAGCTGTTCACCACGGAACCCGTCACACGCGCAGTTCCATTGCTGTAGCGGGTGACTTCAAAAGGCGAAGTCTCAATCCAATAATCGCTGTCCGCAAGTCCGAGTGCAGCCATTCCAAAAATCCGAATGGCCCCATCTGGCCCCGGGCCATAGGATGTGGTCGCGGTGTTTTCCACTTCGAGGGCACCTAACACCGTGGTCGCGACCGGGAGAGTCGCCCCAGAGCAGTTGCTCACCGCCGTTGTGCCCCACTCGGAGAAGTTCCCCGTGTAGTCGCAGGACAACGCCGTACCGGTCAGAGGACACGTAAAGGTGATGGCGCTTCCATCGCAAGCCTGCACCCCGTCACACGAACAACCGGGAGCGGCGAATGCACACAACGCTGCCTGGTCGCCCACATTCGCTTCCGGGTCGTAGTTGCAAGCGGTCGCGTTCATGCAACCGCAGACGTTCCCCGCCCAACCCGGGGTGCCCACCGGGTTGAACTCTCCAGGACCTTCAAACTCAAACTGCAGAAACTGTTGATTCTCACCCTGTCCTTCTGGGAAGACCTGCACATTGATTCTGCCTGAAACCTCGCCTGAAGTCGTCAATTGCAGCACGAGAACTCGCCCCGTGGATGCCTCCGGAATTCCGTTCGGGGAACCGTTGATGATGTACCAGCCGCCCCCGAAGAAATCGTCAATGGCAACGTCCGTACCCGAAAGGGGTGTTCCTGTCACAAAATGCGAAGTCCACGGTTGATCATTGCTTTCGACCGTAGAAACCGCCGTTTCTTCCCCCTCCGGTGCCGAATCAATGCCGATGGTGACCCAGCTGTCAAACGCCAACTGGGGAGTGAACGCAAGTGCAGCGAGAGAAACTCCACCTGCAGTCGGTCCATTCGCAAACGGACTGTTGTAA
>CAMCYM010000091.1 GCA_945883885.1 Chryseobacterium gleum | reverse complement strand
TGCGTCCTGCACGACGGCGTAGTACGAGGTGGTGCTGGGGACGCCGACGAAGGCGTGCGAGGCATTTGAGCTGGTGGGAGGGAGGCCGAGGGGGTTCCCGTTGCAGAACCAGGCGAAGGTGTAGCCGGGGTTTGTTTGGGCCACAAGCGTCACCGCTGTGGGCGATTCGATGCAAAAAGTCAGCGGATTGCCCGATGAAATCGCCGCCACGGGCCCGGGCACGTTCGATGCGGTGTAGAAGTCTTGCGCTTCGCAGCCGTTTGCGTCGACCGTGGTCACGCCGTAGGTGCCGGCGGCGTTGATGGCCAAACTCGGTCCGCCCACGTTGCCGGTCCACAGCCACGAGGTGAAGGGCCCGGGTGCGGTCAAGGTGGCCGTGACGCCCGGGCAGAGGATTCCGGCCTGCTGGATCGTCGGCACGACGGGCTGGATCAGCGCGAGGGGCAGGGATTTCGTCGAGGTAGTGCCGCACAGCTCAAGCACAGCGGTGAGCGTGGCGTTGCCGCCGAGGGCGTTCCACTGGACGGAGATCGAGTCGGTGGTTTGGCCGGCGATGACGCTGCCGGCGGCGGCCGGCGAGATGGACCAGGTCACCGACGTCCCGGCGGGCGGCGCAGGGTTCAGCCAGTACGTTTCTTCGTTGTTCGTGCAGCTTCCAGATCCGAGGATGGCCACCTGCAAAGGCAAGGTGAGGGCATTCACGGGGAGTGTGACCGGGCTCGACACGCAGCCGGGGGCGCCCATCATGGCTTGGACCACGCTGACCGACAGCGGCGTCGGCCCGGTCCAAACCACGGTCGTCGTCGGCCCCGAGTACTGGGTCGGCGTTCCCCCGGCAGCACTCCAAAGCAAGTACGTTCCCGGTGCTGCCGTGGCACTGTACGCATTCGTCGCCCCGATGCAGACGTCCGTGGCGCCGGTGATGGGACCGGGTGCTGGAATCCCGACCACCTGCACGACGAGGGTGGCGGCCGCCGAACAGAAGATATTCGGCGTCACCGGCGTCGCCGTCACGGTGTAGATCCCCGGCGTCGTCCACGTGATGTCCGCGCTTGCTGGGCCGGTCGTCGTGACGGGGTGCGCCGGAGAAACCGTGAAGGTGAAGGCAGAAAGCCCGCTGGTGGTGGCCAGCGAGGTGGTGGAACCGACGCAGACCGTGGTGGGTCCGAAGTTCAGGAGGTTGAAGTCGGGCAGGATGGTGACAGACAGGTCGGCCGAGCCGGAACAGTCGGGCGGGGTATGCCCGGGAAGTCCTTGCAAAAACCCGCTGACCCAGTCGACGTGCAGGGTGCCGACTCCGGCCGGCCCCCACGCCACGGTGACTGTGTGGGAGGAATCGCTGCCCACGATGGTGCCACCGGTGGCGGTCCAGAGGTAGGAGGTGGCGGCCCATTTGGGCACCTCATACACCGCGGTCGAGAATTCGCACACGGGATCGGGGCCGAGGACCGTAGCCGTGGACGAGATGATGGGAATCGTCACCGAGGTGGGGCTGGTGCATAGCGCTGGGCTGCAGCCAGTTGCGGTGAGGGAAATGGTGCCGAAGGGCCCTGTCGGCCACGTCACCCCGATGGAATCCGGCGTGAGTTGCGTGAACGGAAGCGGCTGACCGCCAGCGTCGAGCACGCTCCAAACCAAGGACCCGCACCCCGTCGCGTCGGTCCAGTACGTCGCGGAATCACCTTCGCACAAGGTGCTGACGCAGAATATGTTGGGGCCAGGAAGCTCGTCCACTACCACCGTCATGGTGAACGTGTCCTCGCAGACGCACAAGGGCCTTCCCCCCGCATCGTAATTCGCTTTGAAGGCCGTCAAAGTGACGGTATACGTGCCCGCCGCCGCATAGGTGTGGACGGGATCTGCCATCGGAGAGGTGTTCCCGTCGCCGAAGTCCCAGAAATAGCTGGTCGCGCCTACCGAGGTGTTCGCAAAGGACATCCCCGTGCCGAGACACGCGTAGGCCGTAGACGTGAACGAAGCCGTGGGCCCGGGCAAGATGTCCACACAGGTGTCGAACGTGCGCGACGCACCGCCGGGAGTGGTTTCTGTCACCGACACGAATCCGCTTCCCGCCGGGCCCCAAACGACCTGAATCTCCGCAGGGTTCGCGCCGACGCTCCACGCGCCTCCGATGACGGTCCATGCATAGGTGTTGCCTGCGACGAAGGGGATGCTCACCAGGGTGGTGTCGAGCTCGCACACGGACGCACACCCGGCTGCCTCGATGTCGGGAGCTCCGCCGGCTCCGTTCGTTCCCTCGCCGTGGAGGGAGAGGGTTCCGCACGGCGGCGGCCCGCAGCTCACGTCCACAGTGACGACGCCGTACGCACACTCCCCGAGTCCGTTGCACAAGGCGTAATCGAAGGTGTGGCTGCCGCAACAAGCGGGTTGTGGCGTGGTGGAGGCCCACACCAGCTCGCCGTTGTCGAGGATCACGAAGCACGGGTGCTCTTGGACCAAATGCGCGAAGGCACCGGCTGTTGCGTCCACGAGATCGTTCGCCTTGACGTTGCCGATGGGCGTTGATCCGAGGGTGACGGAGAAG
Organism: Chryseobacterium gleum; assembly: GCA_945883885.1. Taxonomy (GTDB): domain Bacteria; phylum Bacteroidota; class Bacteroidia; order Flavobacteriales_D; family Sanyastnellaceae; genus CAMCYM01. Next base: position 4,328 of record CAMCYM010000091.1, on the reverse strand, counting down.
TAGTCGGGATTTGCGTAGAGTCCGTTTTGTGCCGAGAGGGGCGCACACAGGGACCACAGTCCCACGAGCAGGGCGGTGAGTCGGATCATGGTGAAGCAGATTTGGCTGAAGCTAAAATAGACAATTTCTCAAGGATTTACGCGTCGGGATGTGCGGCAAAGGGCGTGGTGTACCTTTGGCCCCCCCCACGGAACACCTGCACATGCGCTTCCTGCTTCCCTTTTTCCTCCTTGCGGTCCCCGCTCTCGGCACCGCCCAAGTGGTTATCAACGAGTTCGACGTGGAGAATCCGGGCATCGATCCGGCGGAGTTCATCGAACTGGTGGGCCCGGCGAACTTCGTGCTCGACGGCCATTGCATCGTGTTGTACAATGGACTCAATGACCTGAGCTACAGGACCATCGCGCTGGATGGGTATGCGCTGGATGCGGAAGGGTTCTTCGTGGTCGGTGGGCCGGAGATTGCGGCTGCGGATGTAGTCATTCCGGGGGGCAACTTCTTGCAGCCCGGCACGGACGCCATCGCGCTGTTCGCCATGCCGGCCGCGGCGTTCCCGAACGGCACCGCACTGCTCAACGAGGACCTCCTCGACGCGGTGGTGTACGGGACGAATTCGCCGCTGGACGCCGCACTGCTGAACACCTTGACACCCGGCGCCGTGCAGGTGAACGAATCGGCGGGCGGACTTCCGAACTTCCATGCATGTGCCCGGATTCCGAATGGAGGACCCCCTTTCGCGACCGGATCCTTTGTGCAACAGGCCCCTACGCCGGGGTATTCGAATGTGCTGATGTGCGACGGTGGGGCACTTGCCCCGGCGAATCCCAGCCTTGAGACGGTGTGCACCGACGCGACGCTCGTGCAGGTGGATTTCATTCACACCACCTCGGTTCCAGGGGCCCTTCGTACGCTGGTGCTTGTGGATGCTCAGACAGGATTGATCGTCGCGACCGACGGGGATTTGGCGGTGAATGTGGCGGGGTTGGGCGATGTGTTGTTCGAGGTGTGGGCCGTGTCGCATGAAAATCCGCTCGACGCCGCCACGGTGCAGCCGGGACAGCCGTTCAGTGGGATTTCTGGGACGGGGTGTGTCTCCGTGTCGTACAACGCGGTGAGCTTCCTCGGCGTGACGTGCGAGGCGCCGGCTTGTGACGGGGGGGTGTTGACTGACGCCGCAGGCACGCCGGAAATCAACGGGTGTCTGGGATTTGAGAATGCGGTGATTCCCTTCGGATATACGTCGGAAGCGGTGGAGGCTACGTACCGGTTTGTGGTCGCGGACGTGGCGGGGTCCATTGTGGCCGTGAGCGAAGTCCCCCACTTCGATTTCAACACGCTCGGGGCGACAGGCACGTGGCACGTGTGGGGCGTAAGTGCCCTCGGGGGATTCGTGGAAAGCACGTTGCTTCCCGGGGAGCCGGTTGTGGACATCGCAGGGGTAGAATGCGACAGCCTCAGTTCCACCTTCCTCGAAGTGAACATCCTCGATTGCCCCAGCGGCAGCTTTTGTACGGAGATTTTCATTTCAGAGTACCTCGAGGGGAACAGCAACAACAAGGCGATCGAGTTGTACAATCCCACCGCGCTGCCGGTCGATTTGGCCCAGTACACGGTGGAAACCTGGAACAACGGGGCCACATCGCCGACGAATTCCCAGGCCCTTTCTGGGACCCTGATGCCCGGTGAAGTCTTCGTGCTCGTGAACTCGCAGGCCGTGCCGTACCTGCTCCAAATGAGCGACATCACCAGCCAGGCGACCTGGTTCAACGGGAACGACGTGATCCGGTTGCTGCACGGGGACGTGGTCGTGGACCAAATGGGCGAAATCGGACCGGACCCCGGCGACTCCTTCAGCGTCTCCGGCGGCGAAGGGGCGATGTCGGAGAACACGCTCGTGCGGAAAGCAAACGTCAACACGGGCACGGACGATTGGGCCATCGGAACGAACCAGTGGGACGTGTACCCCCCGGACACGTTCGATTTCATCGGCTGGCATACGGCTTCGTGCGATGGATTCCCGTCGATGCAGATCGGGTTTGCCGCTCCGGAACTCTTCGTGTCAGAAGGCTCGGGCGTGAGCGTGGCGGTGCAAGTGGCATTCCCCTTGCAGGACGCCGAAATCCACGTCGAGGTGCTCGGAGGAGATGCTACCCTGGGCGTTGACTTTCCGAGTGTGTTCCCCCTGTCCCTTGCCTTCCCGACCGGGTTGTTGAATGACCAAGTGTTCACCTTCGCCCCGGTGGACGACGAGGAAGCGGAGCTCCAGGAGGACGTGGTGCTCGGGCTGACCGTGGTGTCGGGCGACGTGGTGCTCGCCATTTCCGAGGTGACGGTGCACATTTTGCCGTCGGACCTGATGTACCCGGTGTACGACATCGCAGACGTTCGGACGGTGCATCCGGTGACGGGCATCACGGATTCACTGAATGTCGCGTGTGAGCTGCGCGGCATCGTGCACGGCTGGAACGACTATCCGTCCGCTTTTCAATTCACATTGATCGATGCCACCGGCGGGATCAACGTGTTCAGTCCGGTGTCCGACTTCGGCTACACGGAAGTGAACGCCGGCGACAGCGTGCGGATCCGCGGCGTCATCAGCCAGTTCGCTGGGTTGACCCAAATCATCGCCGACACGCTCCTTTTCGAAGGCTCCGGCTTTTCCACCCAAGAGCCTGCCTTCACGCAGGTACTCAACGAATCCACCGAGTCCCAAGTGGTGTACCTGAAGTGCGTAGAACTCGTCAACCCGTCGCAATGGACGAACCAGCCGCCGAGTTTCGATGTGGATATCACCACAGGCTCGAACCAGTACCGCATGCGCATCGACGCGAACACGGACTTGTTCGGGCTTCCCGCTCCAGTGGGAGTGTTCGGGGTCACCGGCATCGCCGACCAGCGCGACTTCGATCAGCCGTATTTCTCAGGCTACCGGATCTCGCCGCGCGGTTCGGACGATTTGACGGAGCCCGTCCAAGCCGCCTTTGTCGTCGAGTCACCTTGGAATTCGGGGGACGGGCCCATTCCGTTGGACAACCTGAGCACGGGCGCAGGGAATTACTTCTGGAGCTTCGGAAACGGCGCGAACAGCCAAGAGGAGACGCCGAACTACACGTATCCGGCCGCGGGAACCTTCACCCTCACCCTGACGGCGTCGAGCACAGACGGAAACTGTTCGGACCAAGCGGTAACCACAGTGACAGTGCTCGTGACTTCGGTGGAGGAGCGGGACTTCGAGTTCCGTTCCGGGCCTAACCCGGTGTCCGATACATGGTCGTATGTGAGCGAAGTGCCGGTGCAGTCCTTCGAGCTCTTCGATGCGGTCGGTCGGTCGGTGCTGCGGCAAGTCCCGGCAGGCGAGCCGGTCGCCGGAACGCTGGACTTTTCAGCCCTGCCGGCCGGACTGTATGCGGTCCGCGTAGAAACCGCTGCCGGACTGGGCACGGTGCGGGTGGTGGTCGAGCGCTGACCCCCCGTCAACACGGAGCCCCGAACGTCCCAAGCAACAAGAGAAGGTCGGCAATCGATACCACGGCGTCGCTGTTGAGATCGCCCAAGCACGGGGTCGGGCCATCGCAAAGTTCAAGTGGATCTGAAACTCCGTCTCCATCACTGTCTGCTGCGAAGGGATTCGTCCCGAAGACACTGACCTCAAGTGCATCGCTGAGCCCGTCTCCATCGGAGTCTGGACCGCCGTAGTTCCCGGTGCCAGCAGGCGGAACAGGGCCGGTCGGCGCCACGTCCACCACCACGGGCACGTGGTCCGAAGCCGCTTCCGTGTCCCCCGCGAGCAGGCCCCACTGGCTCAGCCGTTCGGAGGACATCTTGCCCGTGTGCAGCGCGAACCCGCGCAACGGCTGTACAGTGGCATCGGACACCACCACGATGTCCAGTTTGCCGGGAATGAACTGTCCGGAAGCGTTTTCCCACGTGTAGTCGGCCGGGAAATCACTGAGTGTCAAGGGAAATTCAGTGAATGCCGTGCCATCGGCATCGGGGGCAAAGTCGGGCCCGTAGGTGGCATTGTTGACAAGGTCGCCGGAGGTGAGCGTCCGCATCGGTTGGGCGAGGCCTACGAGGTTGAGGTCGCCGCCGTACAGCACGGGCGTGGTCGCGGGCAGCGAAGGGGAGTTTCCCGGGGTACGGCTGTTGCGGAGAAAGGCCATGAATTCGTCGGCTTGTGCTTGCCGTGTGGCTTCGTTCGACGTGCCTCCGCAGCACTTGAGGTGGCTGGAAACGAGCAAGATGGGGCCGCCAAATGCCGTCGTGCCGGCATCGAGCACGACCGGAAACTGCCGGTTGATGGCCGGGTGCGCACTCAGCACCGGCAG
>CAMCYM010000090.1 GCA_945883885.1 Chryseobacterium gleum | reverse complement strand
CCGGGTCCTGGAATGGCATTGAGGGAAAACTCAGCCGGAATGGGGCTTGCCAAATTCCAAGTACATCCGGCAAGGGGCACCTGCACGGACCCACCGACCGCACACTGCACTTCCACAGGCATGCCATCCAGCACCAAGGTCGGCAATGTTACCCCAATGGAACCGCCCACCGGCCCCTCAACCACACACGAAACCACCAGACTTCCGCCCGCAAACACAGCCTCCTCCACCGAGCAACCTAATCCCCCTCCCACGTCGAAAGTTGATTCAAAACTCACATTCACTGAATTCCCGTCGGGAGTGGCATTCAATGCAGCCGCTTCGGCCGACGAAAATCCATGCACGATGGATGCGTTTTCTGGCCCCCACGTCAACAGGTCATCTGCTCCGACATCAAACAGGGGAATGGAGCGCACATAGACGAACTCCGTGCCGGCCTCATTTTGGACAAAATCCTCGGTGTCTAACCAAGCCTCTAACCCGTCCAAATCCATGGTAACAGACCCCAAAGGCATTGCAAACTCCGGAGTCCATTCACCTTGAACCCCGATATCCTCGTTGAGTTCATATGTGGCAGTTGTACAGCCGAATGCACACACTGCGAGAACGAAGGGAACGCACAGACCTTTCATGAATCAAGTTTACGACAAGGGCGCTATGGAGTTACCTCGCCGGGAAAGCACCTTCCGCGCGATTGGCTGCATCGAAACGCCGGCTCACAGGAGTTTCGAACTCCCCCGGCTTCAGTACGTGTCCTCCGTCGAAATCTTGCGCTCCACTTGGTCCGCAGCAACCGCGGCAAGCCCGATCATGGACCGCAACTCTTCTGAGTTCAAGTCCAAGGGGGCCTTGACCACGTACTGCACCATCCGCTTGCCATCAGGGGCTTCGATAATTTCCCAGCTGCCGATTTTGTTCTCGCCGTTCTCCACGAGCAACTGGTAGAGCAAATCGGCATCGAGTTCCTCCCGGGTGTCTGCCACCTTGACCGGTGACATGATTGTGCGCACAGAAACGTCATCATAGGTGAGGACATTGCTGTACACAAAAGCCAATTGTGTGCGCCCTTCGCCGAGCCCGATGACGAGTTTGAAATCGCCATCATCGTCGATTTCATACTTCAAATCCGCCTTGTCCAACGCTTTTTTCACGGAGGCGTCGTACTCGGCTTGTTGACCTACAGAAACAAAGGGGGCTGCAGCGATCACTGCAACGAAGGAGAGGCTTCGCAGAATTTCTTGCATGCCGCTAAGATGATGGAAAATCGCTTCATCTCAGCGTCTGTCTGGCCGAGGAATGGACTTTCTCTCACTGAATGGCTGTGTGGCCGCGTTCAACCAAGGGCTTTCTGGACGTCCGAAAACACGGGCGTTGTTGTACGCCATTTCCGGCGTTAGCACCGATGTGGCCATCGCGAATCAGTCGGCATCCCGCTCGAGTGCGAGAACCACATCTGGGGATTCCACGTCGCGAGACGCAAGAGGCAAACCCCAACCGATGCGCCCTTCTTTCCCCATCCACAAGGGAATGGCCGCACGGCAATCGGAACGGTGACGCCTCAGTGTCACAGCAAACATCTCCTGCGCATACGCAATCAGAGTGCGCAACAGCGCATGTTCCGCACGAATCGCATCCCGCAATTCGCTGAAGTAGGCGGAAGCATCCTCACGTTCCCAGCCCCGAATGTCCTGCAAAACTATCCGACCACCGAAGGTGCGGTCGAGCCAATCCTTCGGCCAACGGTGCACAAAATCAAGCACCAAATGCTCCCAATCCACATCCCGGGAAACTTCCTCAGACATCAAAATCAACTCTCCAGGGTTCGAATTGAACGCCGGTGGGACGGGCAACTCTTCCCAAAGCTCTGCGAGAACTTCCCCCAAGCCTCGGCTTCCCTCAATGGCGAAACCGCGGAAGAACCACGGTTGAGCGTCTGGACGCTCATTCTTCGTGAAAACCGCATAGATGGGGCGAAACTGGGCCGAATACAAACCTGTATGAAAGCACTGATGCGTGCCATCCTTGGAAGCAGCCATGCAAGGCGTTCCATAGGCGCGGTCGTATACCTGATTGAAATAGCTCTTCAGGTACCGCAACCCCTTTCCCCAAGGTTCAGGACGAGCGAGCCCCGCCAGGCGTTCTAACGGTTCAGGATAGTTCGGGAGAAACGCAAAATCAAACAGCCGCATGCCAGGTAAGTATTTGAAGTCACAAAAATAGCATGGGCGTTGCCCCATGCCTCTGCGTTAACGGCTTTTCACAACCACCAACGGCGGACCGCTGCCATGCAACCGAGGATACACCACGAAATGGCCCAAGCAAGCCCCAGCAAAAATTCAAACATAAAAATTGCTTTCATGGTGAAGATTTTGATTCTTTGCTTTACTCCGGCGGTAGGCAAAAGTTACATGGAAACGCGGTTCAAAAGGAACCGCCAGCTCCTCCCCCCCCAAACCGCCCGCCTCCGAATCCTCCGAATCCACCCCCACCGAACGGGCCACTTCCCCGAGAGAAGTCCGAAAATCGTGTGTTTGAGTGCCTTTGGGCTGCCCAGAACACCGCCCATGCCGACCACCAGGGCACCCGAAAGGTGCGCGACATTTTGCGCACCCCATGCAGAATAACCCACAGTGGAACCACGAAAAACACAAACATCAGCAAGGCAACGGCTGGCCACGGCATAGTCGGCCGCTTGATCTCACTTCGGGTTTCGCCTACAGTCAATACGCTATAGATCTCGAGGATGCCCTCCTCGATGCCCAGAGCAAAACGCCCGGAGGCAAAAAACGGTGTCATGGCACGAACAATCCGCCCCGTGCGTGCATCTGTGAGCTCCCCTTCGTTGCCGCGCCCCGTGGCGATGAACACGCGCCCTTCTGCATCCCCCTTCCGAGGCTTGATGGCGATGACCACTCCCCGGTCCTGACCGGTTTTGCCGACACCCCAATCCTCACCGAGTCCCGTGGCGAACTCAAAGGGTTCTAAGCCACAGAAATCAAGATGCGTGACCACCACGACGGTGCTGTTCGTGGAGTCACCGCCTTGTTTGAGCAGGGCATTCAACCGCGCTTCCTCGGGCTCCGTCAGCACGTCCGCATAGTCATACACAAAGCGGAACGATTGCGACGTGTCTACGCAATTTGGCGGCAAGGATGCCGCTGTGGCGATTCTTCCCGCAGCCAAGAAACAGATAACGAAAGCGAGGTGCTTCATTCGACAGAAACGTGGTCGGGCAATTCGTTCACGTCCGATGCCTCTCGTGGGAAATGGGACGCCAGGGACTGCGCGCACTCTGCCACCATGCCTTCGATGGCAGCTGTCCATCCGGATGCGGCTTGGGTTTTCCGGGCACGCTCGAAGACTTCCTCAAAGAAAGCAGCTTCGACTACGTCCACTACCCCCCTATCTCCGAGGATCGAGCCTTTGCGAGAGACCGGGGAAACATAGATGAGTACGCCGTTCCTCAATCGGGTTTTGTGCATGCCGAGAGCAGCAAAAATCCGAACCGCTTCGTCCAGCGGGTCCCCTTTGCATACGCGGGCGATGTGCACCCGCACTTCCGCAGAGGTCTGCAACTCGGCCTGCCGCACGGCTTGTTCTATCCGTTGCACATCGCACAGCGGGCGCGCCTCCTGCATGGCTTATTCGAAAGAGACTTTCGGGGCCGTTTCCGCCGCGTCAGCCGCCTCGAAGTACGTAGACTCTTCAAATCCGAAGATGCCAGCCCACAGATTTCCAGGGAAGCGCTTGATGCCTTTGTTGTACGCCAGAACCGTTTCGTTGTAGCGGGTTCGTGCGACTGCAATGCGGTTCTCGGTGCCCTCGAGTTGGCTTTGCAAATCGATGAAATTCTCGTTCGCCTTCAACTCGGGATAGGTCTCCGCATAGCCCAAAAGGCCACGCACGGCCCCCGTCAGTACCGTTCCTGTGCGATCCAGTTCAGACAAGTCCCCACCGGGCCGGGAGGAAGACAGCGCACCCAAGGCTGCCGCTCGGGCCTCGGTCACCGCAATCAATGTGGATTGCTCAAAATCGGCATACCCCTGAACGGTGGAGACCAAGTTCGGGATGAGGTCAAGCCTCCGCTGGTACTGGGATTGAACATCTGCCCACGATGCACTGACGGCCTCTTCTTTGTCCACCAAACCGTTGTAACTGTTCAATGCGCCCCAAGCGAGGAGAACGATTGCGAGCAGCGGCAGCAGCCACTTGAGCATGTTTGCATTCATGGTCCGAAGGTAGGCCCGGGCAAGAAACGCTGAGAGACAAAAAAAGCAAAGCCCCGGTTTCCCGAGGCTTGTGTTGGCGGTCTGGACGAGACTCGAACTCGCGACCCCCTGCGTGACAGGCAGGTATTCTAACCAACTGAACTACCAGACCATTTCCCCTCTTGCGAGCGGAGCGCAAAGATACGCCTACTGGCGATATATCTGCAAGGGATTCCTACGGGCAATCTTCAAAAAAGTTGCAACCTCATGGAATTCAATGGATGTCATTCAGCGAACCAGCGTTGCGCGTCGCACGAGGTACGCGCTCAACACCGGATACACTCCGGCAGCCCGGTCCACTTCGACCCAATCCACCCGGTACTGCGCACATTTCATCGCTAAGTCGGTGCGGACCTTCTCCACATGTGCGATGTACCGCTCGCGGGCTTCGGCGGGAAACATGCGGATCTCCTCTCCCGTTTCCAGGTCTGTGAACCGGGTAGGACGGTTGTCGAACTCAAAAGCCACTTCCGTAGCGGAATCCAACACGTGAAAAAGCACGACGTCGTGGGCGTTGTGCCGCAGGTGTTGCAATGCCCCTAGCAGCCCATCCACGCCCGCAGGGTCGCCTAAAAAATCGCTGAAAACACACACGAGCGATCGTCGGGGCGAGAGCTCAGCTACGCGATGCAGCGCAGCGGCCGTTTCAGTTACTGCATCCGGCGCAGCTGGAAGTGGCGCTGCATCTAAAATTGTATCCAAACGGTGGTACATGGCGCGCACATGCGCGGCACTCGAACGGGCAGGCATGTGGAGGTCCTCTCCGCTCCCATAGGCCGCAAGCCCCACCGCATCCCGCTGCCGTTTGAGCATTTCGATCAGGGCCGCAGCGGCATGTACCGAGAATCCCAGCTTCGTGCCGAGCGCATCTGCACGGCTTGCAGGCACGGGATACACCATCGAGGGGCTCCGATCGATGACCAAGGTGCACCGGAGATTCGTTTCCTCCTCGTAACGTTTAATATAGAGCCGGTCCGTGCGCGCGTAGAGCTTCCAGTCCAAATGCCGCGTCGATTCTCCCGGATTGTACATCCGGTGCTCCGCGAATTCCACGCTGAACCCATGAAACGGACTCTTGTGAAGTCCCGTAATAAACCCTTCAACCGCCTCACGCGCCAACAGTTCGAGGTGTCCAAGCCGTTGGTTCAGGGAGGCGTCCCGCTGCAGCGGCATCTTACATCAACGCGTCGAGCTTCTCGACGAGGACTTGCTTCGGAACCGCTCCCACGACTTTGTCCACCACTTGGCCGTTCTTGATGAACAGGATGGTCGGGATGTTGCGGATGCCAAACTGAGCGCTGGTGCCCGAATTGTGGTCCACGTTGACCTTGCCGATTACGGCTTTGTCACCGTACTCCAGTGCAATCTCCTCCACCACAGGACCCACCATGCGGCATGGGCCACACCACTCTGCCCAAAAGTCCACCAACACCGGTTTCTCGCTCGCCAAAGCCAGGTCCGCGAAATTCGTATCCGTCAATTCAACTGCCATCTTTTCGTGGATTGTGCGCCGGTGGGCGCGGTTTTCAGAGTCCAAATTTACATCGGCCGCATGGAATCTCATCCGGTCGTTCGATTCCACTCGAACCGGCATTCCACGCCGGAAGGTTCCGCCCATGCAGTCAATGCGCCCAAGGCTTCGTCGGACAACCCGACGCGCCGCGAACGGCTTACGAACTGGAGGGTTCCGTCGGCGGAGGCCACGTCTACACTCAACCCGACGGGTCCGGGATGGGCGGCGGTCCAGCGCTCGATTTGGTCCACAAACCCCCCGTCGATGCGGTCAAAGGGCACCACCAGCCGCACCCTGGCCAGGAGCTTCTCGCGGATGTCTGCCAGCAATTCCATCCCTTTGATGCGGAATTCCACGTCGTTCGGGTCGTCCCGGAAGCGCCGCGGCTCCACCTGTCCACGGACCCACACAAACCACCCTTCGACCAGAAAGTCCTTGAATTTCAGGTAGTCATCTCCGAAGAGCGAGAACTTCTCTGTTCCGTGCAAATCTTCGAGGGAGAACGTCCCGAACGGCTTTCCTTGCTTGCTGATGCGGTGCGAAACCTCTGCGATTCGCCCGGCAAACCGGAGTTCCCTTCCGCGCAAGCTCAGGGGCTCAGCCAACGCAGCCAACCCCTCAGCAGGCGTGCACAAATACTTGAGCTCAAATGAGAAGGAATCCAGTGGGTGCCCGGAAATGAACATGCCGATGACCTCCTTCTCCTTCATCAACCCCACCATCGGTTCCCACGGTTCGCTGTCCGGCAAGACCGGTTCAGGAGCACGCTCCACCTCGCCATCTCCGAACAGGGAAGCTTGGGCCGATGCCGCCGCTTCCGCAGCTCCGGCTCCGAACCGAGCAGCCAGCTCGATGCCCGTGCGGCCTTTGTCGTCGCTGGCGAAGTAGCGCGCGCGGTTGCCATCTCCGAACCCGTCGAACGCCCCCGCAAGTGCCAGCGCTTCGAGGACCCGTTTGCCCACATCCCTCCCGCCGGCGCGGCGGGCCAAATCGAACACATTGCGGTAGGGGCCTTCGCCGTCCTCCCGCGCTGCAACGATGGCGATCACCGCCCCCTCCCCCACGCCGCGTACCGCCCCCAATCCGAACCGGATGGCCCCCTGCTTGT
>CAMCYM010000089.1 GCA_945883885.1 Chryseobacterium gleum | reverse complement strand
GGCCTGCGCAGCATCGGGCGCATGGAGCGTCGGTGGGCATTTCTTGGGCACACGGTGTTCATTTGGGGCATCTATTTCGCCACCGCTTACATCGTTCTGCAGAGCATGGACCTCGAGGGGCTGAACCTGCCGGAGGCCATGTTCATCGTCGTAGCGGGCGGCTTCGGCATGGTGCTGCCGGCTCCCGGCGGCATCGGCGCGTACCAGTGGTCCGTCATGCTCGCCTTCATGGCGCTCGACCGCGACGGAGGCCTCGGGTTTGCCGCAGCGAATCTCATGTGGATGACCCAAACCGCCATGTTCCTCGTCGGCGGGGCCGTCGCCTACGGCATGCTGGTCACCTACCGCCTCCGCCGGCGCAACGCCGTCCTGCAGTCATGAACGGTCCCCTCCCTCCCCTGCGCATCGCCGCCGCCTCCGAGCTCTGCCGCTCCTGGCGCGACGCCGGCGAGCGCGTCGCCTTCACGAACGGCGTCTTCGACGTCCTTCACCTCGGCCACGCCACCTACCTCGCCGAATCCCGCCGCCGCGCAGACCGCCTCATCGTGGGCATCAACTCCGACGCGAGTGTCCGCCGGTTAGCCAAAGGCCCGGAGCGCCCCATCCACCGTGCAGAAGACCGTGCGGCATTGCTGAGCTGTTTGCGCTTCGTGGATGCCGTGGTGGTCTTCGAGGAAGACACCCCGCTCGACCTCCTCCTCGTCCTGCGCCCGGATTTGCTTCTGAAAGGCAGCGATTACGACGCCGCAAGCGCCGACGCCACCGACCCCCGCTACATCGTGGGATCTGCCGAAGTGCGCTCGTGGGGCGGCACCGTCGAGACCGTGGACCTCGTCCCCGGCCACAGCACCACCTCGATCCTCGCGCGCGGCGGCCGCTGAGCCCCCGTCCGATCCGGCGACCGGAAGCCGTGCCCGCTTAGACCGCTTCCTCCTCGAGAAACTTCGTCGTGAAGTCGCCCGAGATGAACCGGGGATGCCGCATGAGCCGCTGGTGGAAGGGGATGGTCGTCTTCACCCCTTCGATCACGTATTCGTCGAGCGCGCGCTGCATCTTGAGGATGGCTTCTTCGCGGGTTTGGGCCACGACGATGAGCTTTGCGATCATGCTGTCGTAGTACGGCGGGATCTTGTATCCGGCATATACGTGCGTGTCGAGGCGCACTCCGTGGCCGCCCGGCGCATGGTAGACCGTGATGGTGCCCGGGCAGGGAGCGAACCCGCGGTCCGGGTCTTCCGCGTTGATGCGGCACTGGATGGCGTGCATCCGCGGGTAGTAGTTGCGGCCGCTGATGTTCTCGCCCGCCGCGAGCTTGATCTGCTCCTTGATCAGGTCGTAGTTGATCACCTCCTCCGTGATGGTGTGTTCCACCTGGATGCGGGTGTTCATCTCCATGAAGTAGAAGTTGCGGTCTTTGTCGACCAAAAATTCCACCGTCCCCACGCCCTCGTAATTCACCGCTTCCGCCGCTTTGATGGCGGCTTGGCCCATTTTCTCGCGGAGCTCGTCCGTCATGAACGGCGACGGCGTCTCTTCGACGAGCTTCTGGTGCCGGCGCTGGATGGAGCAGTCCCGTTCGCTCAGGTGGCAGGCTTTGCCGCGCTGGTCGGACGCGATTTGGATCTCGATGTGGCGGGGCTCCACGACGAACTTCTCCATGTACATCCCGTCGTTGCCGAAGGCGGCACCGGCTTCGCGGCGCGTGGTGTCCCACGCCTCATCGAGTTCGTCCTGGTCATTGCAGACCTTCATGCCCTTCCCGCCACCGCCTGCGGTGGCCTTGAGCATCACGGGATACCCGATGTCGGCCGCACAGCGACGGGCCTCGTCGAGGTCGGCGAGCAGGCCCTCGCTGCCCGGAATGGTGGGCACGCCCGCCAACTTCATCGTAGCCTTGGCAGACGCTTTGTCGCCCATGGCCTCGATCATCGCCGGGCTGGCGCCGATGAACTTGATGTTGTTCTCCTTGCAGATGCGGGAAAACTTCGCGTTTTCGCTCAAAAACCCGTAGCCGGGGTGGATGGCGTCCGCGTTCGTGATTTCCGCCGCCGCGATGATGCTGGGCATGTTGAGGTAACTGTCCACACTGCGGGGCGGACCGATGCACACAGCTTCGTCGGCAAACCGCACATGGAGGCTGTCTGCGTCGGCCGTCGAGTACACGGCGACTGTCTTGATGCCCATTTCCTTGCATGTGCGAATGACCCGAAGGGCAATCTCCCCCCGGTTCGCAATCAGAATCTTCTTGAACATGCCTTACGCGGGTTCGACGAGGAAGAGGGGCTGATCGTATTCGACCGGAGAGTTGTCGTCGACGAGGATGGAGACGATCTTGCCCGATACCTCGCACTCGATTTCGTTGAAGAGCTTCATCGCCTCGATGATGCACAGCACGCTGCCTGGCTTGACGCTGGTGCCCACGTCCGTGAGCAGCGGCTTGTCGGGAGAAGAGCGGCGGTAGAAGGTGCCGATCATCGGGGACTTCACCGTGATAAGGTTCGAGGCGGCCGCAGGCGCGGCGGGTGCAGCCGGTGCCGGGGCAGGAGCTGCCGCCGCGGGTGCCGGTGCAGCCGGCAGGGCCGGTGCAGGCGCGTAGATCACCTGGGGAGCGTCGGGGCCGTTCTTCTTGCGGGCCACCTCCGTCTTGATGGTGATCTTGAAGTCCTTCTGCTCGATTTCGACCTCCGAAACGCCTGATTTAGAGACGAATTTGATGAGGTCTTGGATTTCGCTGATGGTCATGGCGAAGGGTTAAGGGGCTACGAAGGTAAGGGGAGGAAGGGGGTTAGCTCGCCTTCGGCGTGCCAAATGCCCACGTCAAATACACCGCGCCCCACGTGAAACCGCCGCCGAAGGCCGCGAGAATCAGCTTGTCACCGGGGTGCAATTGTGTTTCCCAATCCCTCAAACACAGCGGGATGGTGGCTGCGGTCGTGTTGCCATACTTCTGGATGTTGATCATCACTTTTTCGGCGGGCAGGCCCATCCGGCGCTGGGTGGCATCGATGATGCGGAGGTTCGCTTGGTGCGGCACGAGCCAGTCCACGTCGTCGCCGCTGAGTCCGTTGCGTTCCATGATCTCATAGCTGACATCGGCCATGCCCTTCACGGCTGCCTTGAAGACGGGCTGTCCGTCTTGGAAGACGAAGTGCTCACGCGCGTCCACGGTGGCGTGGGTGGGCGGATTGAGGGATCCGCCTGCTTTTTGGCGCAGGTACTGCGCACCACTGCCGTCCACCCGCAAGAGGTGGTCCTCGATGCCCCACTCCTCGGAGGGCTCGAGCAGCACGGCGCCGGCCCCATCCCCGAAGAGTACGCAGGTCGTGCGGTCGGTGTAGTCGACGATGGAGCTCATCTTGTCCGCGCCCACCACGACCACCTTGCGGTACGCGCCGGTGGCGATGAACTGCGCACCGGTGGTCAGGGCGAACAGGAAACCGGAGCAGGCCGCACTCAAGTCGTAGCCCCACGAGTTGACGGCTCCGACCTTGTCGGCGATGAGGTTCGCGGTGGCCGGGAAGTGCATGTCCGCGGTCACCGTCGCGACGATGATGAGGTCGATTTCGTCGGCGCCGATGCCGCGCTTCTGCAGCAATACCTTGACGGCTTCGGCGCCCATGTCGGAGGTCGCCAGCGCCGGGTCCTTCAGGATGTGCCGCGTTTCGATGCCCGTGCGGCTCTTGATCCACTCGTCGGTGGTTTCGACCATCCGCTCGAGGTCGGCATTCGTCAGAAGGTCTTCGGGCACATAACCTGCCACGGCCGTGATCGCTGCTTTCATGGTCGGCAAATGTAGGGAGTGCACGCATTCCACATCCGGCGTGCAGACGACGGTGTAGAAAAGCGCAAAGGGGCCGCCTCGCTGGAGACGGCCCCTTTGCACCTGTGCGGCGAATGAATCAGGCCTCAGCCTTCTCCATCACCACTTTGCCGCGGTAGTACAGCTTGCCTTCGTGCCAGTGGGCGCGGTGGAAGATGTGCGGCTGACCCGTGGTCGGGCAGGTCGAGATGTTCGGCACGGTCAGTGCGTCGTGGGTCCGGCGCTTCCGGCCGCGGGCCTTGCTGGATCGGTGTTTAGGATGTGCCATTTCAGCGTGATTTCAAGTCATTCAATGCGCTCCACCGGGGGTCGGTCTCGCCGCCTTCGTCGTCTTCCGGCCCCGGGTCGTCTACGAGGTAGCCGGCCACATCGGGGTCACAATCCGCTTCGTCCGCGTGGACACGACGTGTCGGTAGGGCGAAGTGGGCTGCCTCGAAAATCGGTTGAGCCAGGTCCAGTTCGTAGACCTCGGGCCCGAGCTGCCACACATCGGCATCGAGGTCCGTCACCGCGGCACCCGTATGGGCCAGGATGCGGTCCTCGAACCGGATGGGCAATTCCGCGTCTGCAAGGCAACGGTCGCAGGGCAGTGTCACCACCGCTTCCAGCACAACCACCGCATCCAGCGTGGAGCCGATTTTCTCCAGAACGACATCCGCCACGCCGCAGGCGCTCGTGATTTCGGACTGGGGGAAAGACGCAAAGAACGAAGGGTCGACCTCCATCCGGAACGTGTGTCGGCCGGGCTTGAGTCCCACAAAGGGGATGCGAAAGGGTGCCAGGACGTCCACGGGGCCGGATTTCAGCGGGCGGCAAAGGTAAAGCATTCGACCCGAATGCCCAAACACCGAAACTTACCTCCTCCGGTAGTCTTCTTCGCGGCGCAAATTCGGGTCGATGGCGAGGGGCTGGGTTCCGTATTCCTTCCACTCGGTGCGGGCCCGGAGCACATCGCGGGCCATGAACATCGCGGCGCGCATGGAATCTCCGGAGGCCTTGCCCTGCCCGGCGATGTCGAAGCCTGTGCCGTGGTCGGGGCTGGTCCGCACGATGGGCAGCCCGGCGGTGAAATTCACCCCGCCGCCGAAGCTGAGTGCCTTGAACGGCGCGAGGCCCTGGTCGTGGTACATCGCCAGCACCCCGTCGAAGGAACGGTAGGCGCCGGAGCCGAAGAAGCCGTCGGCCGCATACGGGCCGAGGATGCGCATGCCTTCGGCGGCGAGTTCGCGGACTACCGGAGCGATGATGCGCTTCTCTTCGTCGCCCATCAGGCCGTTGTCGCTGGCGTGGGGGTTGAGTCCGAGCACGGCGATGCGCGGCGAGGGGATGCCGAAGTCGCGCAAAAGGCTGTCGTGCATCCGGTTCGCGCGCCGGCGGACCAAATCCACGCTGAGGGCACCCGGCACGTCACGCAACGCCACATGGCCCGTGACCATGCCGATGCGCAGTCCGTCCGAAGCGAGGAGCATCAGCACGTCGTCCACGTTTGCGAACGCGGCGAGGTACTCCGTGTGGCCGGGGAAGGCAAATCCCGCGCTGCGGATGGCGTCTTTGTGGATGGGGGCCGTGACGAGGGCTTCCGTCCGCGTGCCGGCCAGGTCGTTCACCGCCCGCTCGAGGGAGGCGAAGGCGTAGCCGCCCGCTTCGGCCGTGGTGGCGCCCCAGACCGGCGTGTAGGGGGCGTCCGTGGGCGGCACGAGGGTGAGGGTTCCGGGTCGGGCTGCGTCGGCACTGGCCGCCGCGGCCCAAAAAGGTGCACGGTCCGTCCAGAGCGTTTCTGCCACCGCCGCCACCGTCTCTGCGTGGGCGTAGAGCACGGGCGTCACTTCGTCGAACATGCGGTCGTCCGCAAAGACCCGAAGCACCGTTTCGATGCCGATGCCGTTCGGGTCGCCGCAGCTGATGCCGATGCGGGTGGGGGAATTTTTGGCGGACATAAGAGACGGCAAAGGTAGCGGGCCCGCCGTAACTTGCCCACATGGTGTGGCGATCCCTTCGCGGCCTGGGCACGTGGGTGCTGACCGGGGTGTGCGCGGTGCTCGCAGGGCGGGCCGGAGCGACGCACAACCGGGCGGGGGAGATCACGTACCGCCACGTGGCAGGCCTGACTTACGAAGTGGTGATTACCACGTACACGAAGACCAGTGCCATTGCGGATCGGCCGTGGTTGCAGATTTATTGGGGCGACGAGCAGGCGGGGGAGGCGGACAGTTTGGACCGCGAAAACATCGTCTTTTTGCCGAATGATGTCCAAATCAACACCTACCGCGGCACGCACACGTACGGCGGCCCCGGCGCTTTCGCGCTCGAGGTCCTCGACCCGAACCGCAACGACGGGGTGCTGAACATTCCCGGCAGCGTGGACGTGCCGTTTGCCATCCGCTCTTTGCTGGTTATCAGTCCGCAAGCCGGCCACAACTCGTCGGTGCAGCTGCTCAACCCCGCAATCCAAAACGCGTGCGCACGCCGGCTCTGGATCCACAACCCCGGCGCCCACGACCCCGACGGCGACCTCCTGACCTACCACCTGGTGCCGTGCCGCGGCTTCGAGGGCGACGCCATCCCGACGTTTTCCAGCCCGGAACTCATCAGCGCCGAAGACGACCTCTTCACGATCGACGCTACTTCCGGCGATGTCACGTGGGACGAACCGGTCCTGGCCGGCGAGTACAACATCGCCATCGCCATCCGCGAGTGGCGCTGGGTCGCCGACGAGCTTGTCCAAGTCGGCGAAGTGGTCCGCGACATGCAGATCACGGTCCAAATGTGCGCGAACGAGCCACCGGAACTCGCTCCCGTGGCCGACACCTGCGTGGTCGCCGGCACCCTCCTCACCATGGATTTCACCGCCACCGATCCGGACGGCAACTCCATCCTCCTCACCGCGGTCGGCGGGCCGCTGACGGAGGTGGATCACCCGGGCGTCTTCTCGCCGCTGGGCAGCGGAAACGGGGCCTTCGCGTGGGCGCCCACCTGCACGGAGGTCCGCGCCGAACCCTATTCCTTGGTCGTCAAGGCGGAAGACAACTCGTCCCAAGTGGACCTCATGGACATCGAGTCGGTGGCCATCCGCGTCATCG
>CAMCYM010000088.1 GCA_945883885.1 Chryseobacterium gleum | reverse complement strand
CCCCGATCACTTGCTGCGCATTTTTGACCGTTGGGGACAAGTGGTCCTCGAAACTACCCAGTACCAAAACGACTGGACCGGCGAAGGCGCCGCGGAGGGGACATACTACTACACTTTGACCATTAACAACTTCGGAGCCTTCTCGGGCGACTTTACCCTGCTCCGCTGATCGCTACAGCTCAGTGCATCGCTACGTGGAGCCCCAGCGTCCCCGCAGCAGCATACCGGTCGGGTGAATCGGTGAACAAGGGCAGGAGAGGAGCTTCCACGAAAACACTCACCTTGCGCAGGCCGAAGAGGACGCGGGCGTTGAGTTGGAAGGTGTTGATGGCCAAATCGTGCGACGTCTCCCGCACCACGGAACCCCCCGTCTTTGTCTCGCGTGCGAGCACGCCGAACACGCGGTAACCTGCCACCGCCCCGGCCTCGATGTGTAGCCCTTTGTCCGCTTCTCTCGCCGTCCGCACACTCGCCAGAACAGGTATCCGCACCCATCCCATGTTCAGGCGGTTGCGCAAGACCTCTCCGCCACCTACGGTTTGGACGTCGATGCCAGACGTATCTGGATTCCAGCGGTACGCATTGTCAATGCCCACCCTCCACCAATCCACACCCACCCCGGTCGTGATGCCGACGAGGTTCCCTAACACGCGCTGGCGGTATTCGATGGGATTTGCCTCGAGGCGCCAATTGGTCGCAACGTTGGACGTAGTGAGTTCCCACGCCTCCGGGGCTTCGTACACCACATCATTTGCAAGCACCCTCCACGGGTCCCAGGTCTGACCATCCGCCTGGTGCATAAAGATTCCCGTACCGACGCCGAACCCGGCCCAATTCCCTTGCTGACCCCACTTTTTGCGCTCCTCGGCAGAGACGGAGCGGGTACTATCGCACGGGAAATCGGCAGCCCCCATGGCCGTGGTGGAAGCCCACACCATACAGACCCCTGCAAAACAGATGTGCTTTTTAAATTCCATGGTCTTTCGAATGTATTGCATAAACGGAATCACGACCGATTTCGTTCCCGAACCGTAAAGACCCGACTCAAGTTGAATCCAAAATAGATGTCTCCCGCTCCCCACGTTCCGGTCGTCTCCGTCAAAAAGGCAGATTCGAACATGCCACTTGAATTCGTCAGGTGGAGCTGAAAGACGTGCCCCCCGGTTTCGATGTCACATCCGATGGACATGCTGGGCTGCATGCTGGCCGTGCGGCCTGAAGCGAACGCATGGACCTCCCCGTTGATGCTGAACCGGGAGTTGAGCTTGTACCGCCCGCCCAAGCCTACCGTGTAAACGTCGTGGGCCACGTCCGGGGTAGGAACGAGGTTCCGATGGGTCATGGAGGGCACCACGACTACGCTGAAGTCATCGTTGAATTTCCGCGAAAAAATGGCTTGATGGACAAAGGACAGCCGCGAGGAAACGTAATTCGTGCGGTCGGGATCGGCCCAGCGTGTCCCGGTGCAAAATGCACTGCTGAAAAGGGTCAGGCCGATGGGAAAGTTCCTGCCACCCGTGGTTTGGCGCAGCACGCGCAGTTTTGCGCTAGCTTCATACGTTTTCCCCAACGTGCTGCGACCCAGCCCGACTTGCAACCGGTCGGTCAAGCCGTAATCAAACGACATCCGCATCGACGCATTGTCCAAACCCCAGAGCGCATAAGCCCCTTCGTTCAGCCGGCCGAACCGGTGGGCAATCACGAAATGCAAAACCCCAGAAGCTGCGGTTTCGTTGCTTTGGACGTTGATGACCCGCGTATCCTTGAAGGTCGCGCTGACCGGAGTGGTCGGCGCTTCCACGCCTTCATTCAAGACATCGAGCAGATCCGGTTGTGCGAGCGCCGTGGAACACGTCAGCACCGCTCCAGCAAAGAACGCTGCGCCATGCACCTTCATTTGGCATCAAGCGTGCAGTTCACCGTGACGGGGATGGACGCGGCAATCTTCTCCCGAACCACCTCAGGAATGTTGATCTTGTGGTCCTTTGTCGGAATCTCAAACCGCGCTGAGATGACCCACTTGCCCCCTTTGCTCTGCAGTGTGGCTGGAATCGTCCGTTCCACTTCCACGCCATGGACGGTCAGCTTGCCCTTTGCTTGGACTTGGTGGGGCTTTCCATCTGCCCATGCGCTGGACCAACCGACTACCGTGCCTTTGAATGTGGCATTCGGGAACTTCTCGGATTCCAGGTAGTTCTCGTTGAAGTGTTCTTCCATCAATGCCTTCTCGAAATGGAATCCCCGGATGGGAACTTGGAATGCAAAGCCTCCGTCTGCCGTATTCAGGACCGCACTCATTTGGGCATTCGACGCAGAGATATCCTCCACGGGTGTAGAAGAATGGAACGAAACAGAACCCGCGCGGGTCATGAATTGCTGGGCAGAAGCAGCGCCTGCGGCGACACTCAGTGCGAGGACGAAAAAGATTTTCATGGGAAGTGAATTCAATTGTTCGGGGCGCCTGCTTCGATCCACGCAGTCAGTGCTGCAAGGTCGCATGTGGCGAGTGGTCCGGATGGCGGCATGGCGCCGCTGCTGCCCGCGGCACGGTTGACGCGGTCTTGTGCACCCCCGGTGAGAAATGCCGCCGAAATGGCCGCGTGCCCTTCCAAGGTCAAGCCACCATCTGGACTTGCACCCGAATGGCACCCCGCACATTCCGCGGCCACAAGGGGTTCGATGTGTCCTGCGAAGGTGATGGCCGCGGTGTCGCAGGGAACGGATGGGGCATACAACTCGGATTCCACATCGTAATAGCAGCCCGCCAAGAGCGCACAAGCCGCGGAAAGGACGAAGATGGCGCGCATCAGTTGTTCGGCTTTCCTGCGGCCACCCACAATTCAATGGCGCGGATTTGGCACTCCGTCAACGGATTGCCCGAAGGGGGCATCGATGACACGCCGCCTCCCGCATGCCGCACCGCTGCGATCAAATCCCGCGAATCCACCGCACTAACTACCCCCCCGTGGGTAGACAAATTGACTCCTCCGTCCGGTGTAGCTCCGCTGTGGCAGGAAACGCACCGATCTGCCAGCAACGGTTCGACGGTGCCTGAAAAGGTGACATTCAAGGTGTCACAGCCGCCCTCGCAGCTCAGATTCAAGGCACCCTGCTCAATCCAATCCCAAATCCGACCGATTTGCTCGGCATTCAGGGCCGAAGCAGGTGGGGGCGGCATGATCTTATCCGGATCGTCTTCTACCAACACTTCCCACAATTCGCTCGCACCTGGGTTGCCCGGGACCACCAAATTCGACTCTCCGGATTGGAAGATGGCTGCGTAGCTATCGAGCCGAATGTTCTCGGCTGCTGAGGCGTCGTGGCAGCCACTTTGCGCACAGGCAGATTGCAACAGCGGCAACACATCTTGCTGGAAGTAAACAACATCTGGCTGACAATCCACTACAACTGTGGGGGGTTCATCCCCCGTAGGCCTCCACGGCGCATGCGAGCATCCATGCGCTATCACGAGCAGCAGCCACAGACCAGCAAGAGGGGGAGTGCGTTTCGTCATGTGAGTGGTACGGAGAGCAGTCAGATTTCCTTGGCAAACTTCGGACCAAATTTCCCAATCGGGCAGGATATTTGGGACGAAAATCAGCTACCATGGGAAGGGCTTTCGAATTCCGGAAAGAACGCAAATTCAAGCGGTGGGCGGCAATGGCAAAGACCTTCGCCCGCTTGAACAAAGACATCATCATGGCCATCAAGGACGGCAACGGTTCCGATCCGACCATGAATCCTCGGCTGCGCGCAGTTCTGCAGAACTGCAAGGCCGCAAACATGCCGAAAGACAATGTCGAGCGGGCCATCAAGAAGGCGACGGACAAGGACACGTCGGATTTCAAGCAAGTAACCTTCGAGGGCTACGGCCCGCACGGAATTGCCATTTTCATCGAAACCGCCACGGACAACAACAACAGGACCGTGGCGAACATCCGCAGCTATTTCAACAAGCTGGGCGGGGCCTTGGGCACGTCAGGCAGCGTGGAATTCATGTTTACGCACGTCTGTTTCTTCAAACTCAACGGTGCAGGCCGGGATGCAGATGAACTCGCGCTCGAACTCATCGACCACGGGGCCGAGGAGGTCGAAGCGGACGGCGAAGCCATCCTTGTGTACGGGCCGTTCGAGGCGTTCGGGACGCTGCAAAAGGTGCTCGAGGAACTGGGCATAGAGATCCTGGAATCAGGCCTTGACCGCATCCCTAGCATGACGAAGGAGCTAGAGCCCGAAGCCACGGCAGAGGTGGAGAAATTGCTCGAACGGATTGAAGAAGACGACGACGTGCAAAACGTCTACCATACACTGGGCTCGTCGTCAGAGGATTGACGCATGCTTCGGGGCGGGCGCAAATTCCGTGGCTTCAAGTTGGAAGTGCGGCAACGCTGCCAGCAGATGGTCGAACAGGTCGGATTGCAACGTCTCGTATGATTCCCAGTCCTTCGCCACAGAGAAGCAGTACACTTCGAGTGGAATGCCCTCCGTCGTGGGCTGCAGCTGCCGAACGAGCAGGGGCATGCCCTGGTGCACACGCGGGGAATGCTGCAGATACGCAATCGCATAGTTTCTGAAGAGGCCCAAATTTGTGAAGCGTCGCCCGCCCAGCGGATGGGAGAGGAGGGAGGTCGTGGCCGAATTTGCCGAGGCAATTTCCGCTTTGCGCACTGTCAACCAGGGGCGGAAGAGCTCTAACTGCAGCAAGTCGTCCACCAGTTCGTCGGATGCGAAGTGCACGGAAGTGGTGCGCACCAGGAGGTGGCGTTTGATGCGGCGACCGTCTCCTTCCTGCATGCCGCGCCAGTTCTTGAAGGACTCCGAGATGACCGCGTAGGCAGGGATGACGGTGTAGGTGAGGTCCCAGTTTTGGACTTTCACGGAAGTCAAATTGATCTCAACGACAGTGCCGTCGGCCCCGAACTTTTCCAATTCCACCCAGTCGCCGAGCCGCACGAGGTCGCCGGTGCTCATTTGGACGCTGGCCGTCAGGCCGAGGAGCGCATCCCGGAATACCAGCAAAATGATTGCGGTTGCGGCCCCCAAGCTTCCGAGGATGACGCCCACAGACTGCCCACTCAAGGTGGCCACAAGGGCCAATCCCGCGAGGATGCCCACGAGGATCTTGCCGACTTGCACATAACTGTTGATGGGCTTGTCTCGGAGTGAGTTTACATCCGCAAATGCTGTGCGAAACCCGTTGAGCAAGGCGAACACCACAAGCACGCTGTTCACGATCCCACCTAACCGCAACACACGGCGAACAAACAATTCACCCACCGGGTACTGCTCAAGTGCCGCATCCGCCACGATGCCCATCACCACCAGCGGGAGAAACAGGGCGAGCCGGTTGAGGAATGGGCTGTTCATGACCTCCCAGCCGGGGGCCGCAGGCATCGAACGCTTCCATTCGCGCAGCGTCACCCCCAACGCCATCCGCAACACCCACCACCCGAAAGCAGCCACGACCGCTCCGATGCCTAACATCGCAGCGACCTCACTCATCTCCAGCACCACCGGCTCGCCGGCCCATGCGGCCCCAAGCCGCTCTGCCCACGTCGTTGCTCGCACTTCCATGCCCCGAAGGTACAATTGTGCAAAACGAGTGAACAACCTGTTCATGGCGTGTGGAAAACGGAGCTACCCCACATGCATCTTTGGGTTCGGAGACGTGTACGCTAGTTCGGCGACCCGTCCCGGAACCGGGAGGGCGGGCGCACCGCTTTGCGAAGGCCTTCAGCAACCGCTGGAGGCCTTCGCTTCCTCCGCCCTACCTTCGCCCGATGAACCGAAAAACCGTAGAGGCCCCCGGCACCTTGCTCGATTTCCTGGTGGGAACGTGCGGCGTGGCCACGAATACACGTGCGCGTAAAACCATCAAGGCAGGGGAAGTTTCGGTCGACGGGATTCCTGTTCGCATCCCGTCTACGGCTCTTGTTCCGGGCCAAAAAGTATCCTGGGGCAAAACACCGGCCCGGGATTTCGACGTCGCACCGGTGCGCCCTGCGAAAACCGTGAAAACCCCGGCCACCGTGGTGGAGCCGCCGTTTGAAATCGTGCACGAAGACGAACAGCTGATTGCCTACATCAAGCCGGCGGGCTGGGTCTTCGCGTCTCCTCGCCCCCAAGTGAAGTCGGCCTACAGCCGCATGCGGGAATGGCTTGCGGTCGCACGGCCCCAATGCACCGACCTGCATTTCGTCAACCGGATCGAGATGGAGTCTTCCGGCATCTGCATCATTGCGAAAGATCGGCGGGTGCGGACCGAGCTGCAGAGCCATTGGGCCTCGTTCCCGAAGCGCATCTACCTCATTATTGAGGGGGCTGTGCCTGTGGACGGCGACATCACGGTGCTCGAACAGGACGAAAAAGGCCGCAACATCCGGGCCTATCCCTACCGGGCCATGCGGGCAAACGACCGCTACACGATGATGCGCGTCGAGGCAGATCCCGATGACATTCCCGCGTTGTTGGGGGGATTGCGCCGCCTCAATGCGGTGTTGCTGGGAAAAGGAAAAGAGGCCCCGGACCCGATGGGGCGTGCAGGCATCCACTTGTTCGAAGTGGCACTGAAAGGTCCTGATGGAGAAGAGCTGGTGCTGAAATCGCGTGTGCCGCGTGAATTCCTAACCCTGATGCGCGGAGGAAAGATCAGAGGGCATAGCGCGCCGAAATCCAATCCCGCAACTCCCGCGACTCGCCCGGTGAAAGCGACCGAAAAGCGAGGCGCATCGCCCGCCGCAGCATCACGGGCTCCCCGTGCACGTGGCGTATAAGCGCCTTGTACTGTTCCAGCACGGTCGGAGGATGCTGTATGGGAATGCCGAGGGGTGCCATGGAAGTGCCTTTTTGTGGCTGCTCGTACGAAGCCGCACCGGCGCAGGTTGCACCCCGCTGAAATGACAAGCGCCGGGACGTTTCCCGGCGCCTGCTTAACCTAAACCAAATCAACTTGCGATGC
>CAMCYM010000087.1 GCA_945883885.1 Chryseobacterium gleum | reverse complement strand
TTTCTCAGCTCTATCAGTTGCGCGGGGTACGACGACGTTGACCTGCTCCCGCTCCACCCCCACTGGGGCGACGATCCGCTCCTGGGCTTCCACCCGGACGGCGTTCTGGACCGCCCGTAGGCTTTTTCGGTGCCGGAATCGGGCTCAAGTCCCGCTTACCATACACCTCACCGCGGCAAATCCAACACTTGATGCCAATCCGGCCGTAGGTCGTGTGGGCCTCGACAATGCTGTAGTCGATGTCCGCACGGAACGTGTGCAACGGAATACGTCCCTCCTTGTACGACTCTGAACGGGCAATTTCCGCACCGTTCACCCGGCCCGCGATATTCACTTTGATGCCCTCAGCACCCATCCGCATGGTTCCTGCGATGGACATTTTGATGGCCCGACGGTGAGAAATCCTTGCTTCGATTTGGCGTGCAATGCTCTCCGCCACCAACCGTGCATCCAACTCAGGACGCTTGATTTCGAAGATGTTGATTTGGATCTCCTTGCCCGTCAGCTTCTTCAGCTCTTCGCGCAACTTGTCCACCTCTTGGCCGCCTTTTCCGATGATCACACCCGGACGTGCCGTGCGGATGGTCAACGTAACCAACTTCAGCGTCCGCTCAATGACGATGCTCGATACACTTGCCTTCCGCAAGCGTGCCATCAGGTACTCCCGGATCTTTTCGTCCTCAACGAGTTTCTCGCTGTAGTCCTTTCCTCCGTACCAGTTGCTGTCCCAGCCACGGATGAATCCGAGGCGGTTTCCGATGGGGTTTGTCTTCTGTCCCATAATTACTTGACGGAGTCTACGATGATGGTCACGTGGTTGCTGCGCTTGCGAATGCGGTGTGCACGGCCCTGTGGAGCCGGTTGCAACCGCTTCAACATGCCAGCCCCGTCTACTTTGATCTCACGAACCACGAGCGATGCCTCTTCCGGACGCGCTCCGTTGTTCTTTGCTTCCCAGTTCGCGATGGCCGAACGGAGGAGCTTCTCTAACCGGTTCGATGCTTCCCGCGCGCTGAACTTCAAAATGTTCAATGCTTGGAACACCTCCTTGCCCCGAACGGTATCGGCGACCAGGCGCATCTTACGCGGCGACGTCGGGCAGTCATTCAACCGCGCGATGGCCGTGCTCTTCATTTCTTCCTTCCGCTGATCGGCGGCGTTGCGTTTGCGTTGTCCCATGGTATCAGCGCTTCTTATCCTTTTTGTCGGCGTGGCCGCGGAAGGTACGTGTGGGTGAAAACTCGCCGAGTTTGTGACCGACCATGTTCTCCGTGACGAACACGGGAATGAACTGCCGTCCATTGTGGACAGCGATGGTGAGACCCACGAAATCCGGGGTAATCGTGCTGGCACGTGACCATGTCTTGATCACAGCCTTCTTGCCGGATTCCTGCATGGCATACACACGAGCGGTCAGCTTGTAGTGTACGAACGGGGGTTTTTTTAGCGAACGGGCCATAACGATTACTTCTTCCGGCGTTCAATGATCAACTTCTTCGAAGGCTTCCGCGGATTCCGCGTCTTCTGCCCTTTCGCGAGCAAGCCCTTCCGTGAGCGGGGGTGTCCGCCCGATGCACGACCCTCACCACCACCCATCGGGTGATCGACCGGGTTCATCACCACACCGCGGACACGCGGGCGGCGACCCAGCCAGCGGGAACGACCGGCTTTACCAGAAATCTGCTGGTTGTGCTCCGAATTGCTCACCGCACCGATGACAGCCATGCAAGACGTCAAAATCATGCGGGTCTCGCCGCTCGGGAGCCGCAGGATGGCGTACTTGCCATCCCGAGCATTCAACTGAGCGTACGAACCAGCACTCCGCGCAATGCAAGCGCCCTTGCCCGGGTACATCTCGATGTTGTGGATGATGGTTCCCATCGGAATGTCCGACAGGTACATCGCGTGGCCCACGTTCGGAGTAGCCTCCTTGCCACTGTGGATCGTCATGCCCGGACGGAGGCCCGCCGGAGCGATGATGTAGCGCTTCTCGCCGTCTGCGTACTCCACGAGGCAGATGCGCGACGTGCGGTTCGGATCGTATTCCACCGTCAGCACCGTAGCCTCCATGTGCTTGTCGCGCAGGAAGTCGATGATGCGGTACCGGCGCTTGTGACCGCCGCCGATGTAGCGCATGGTCATTTTGCCGTCCTTGTTCCGTCCACCTGATTTCTTGATGGGCTCGAGCAAGGGTTTGTGCGGAGTTGACGCGGTCAGCTCCTCGAACTTCGCCAACACCCGATGGCGCATGCCCGGGGTAACGGGATTGAATTTACGGAGTGCCATGGTCTGTTAGAGGTTGTCGTAGAAGTCAATGGATTGACCTTCGCCCAAACGCACGATGGCCTTCTTGTACGACGAGGAACGGCCGCGGACGACTCCAGTCTTCGTGTATCGCTGACGGGCTTTTCCATCGACACGGACGGTGCTGATGCCCGTGACCGTGACGCCGTACTTCTGCTCGATGGCCTTCTTGATCTCGATTTTGTTCGCACCCAACGCCACCACGAAGCCATATGCATTCGTGCGGTCCGTTGCGTTCGCCATTTTCTCCGTGATGAGCGGCTTGATGAGGATGTTCTGCATGGCCTTCCTTATTTCAGCATGCCCTCGAGCACCTCATGCGCGTTGTCCACGAAGAGGAGGGTGTTACAGTTCATGATATCGTAGGTGCTCAAATCCGTGGCCACCATCACCCGATGCTTCGGGAGGTTCCGAGCGCTCAAGTAGACCGCATCGTTCTGTGCTGGCAGCACCACGAGCGTCTTTGTCGTGCCCAGTTCCAGGTTGTTCAAGATGGCGACGAAGTCTTTCGTCTTCGGAGCTCCCATCGCGATGGGCTCTACGACGCGGATGCCGTCGGCCTTTGCCTTGTAGCTCAGCGCACTCCGGCGAGCGAGTTGCTTCACCTTGATGTTCAGCTTGTGCGAGTAATCGCGCGGCTGGGGACCGAAGATGGTACCGCCCCCACGGTAGAGTGGGTTCTTGATGCTGCCCGCACGTGCCCCGCCCGTACCCTTCTGCTTCTTCAGCTTCCGCGTCGATCCGGAGACCACCCCGCGGTGCAGGGTGTCGTGGGTGCCCTGGCGTTGTGCGGCCATGTAGCGCTTCACGTCCAAATAAATGGCGTGGTCGTTCGGTTCAATCCCGAACACTTCTGCGGCCAGTTCAACCGACTTCGCGGTCTTTTTGCCGTCTGTGCTGTACACGCTCAGTTTCATCACGCGTTGGGCTTACGGATTACAACAAATGCCCCTTTGTGTCCAGGAACCGCACCTTTGACCACAAGGATCCCGTCCTCAGCGAGGATGCGGACCACTTCGAGGTTCTCGATGGTTACGCGGCTGTTCCCCGTTTGGCCCGCCATGCGCATGCCTTTGAAAACGCGCGCAGGAGTCGATGCAGCACCGACAGAACCCGGCGCACGGAGGCGGTTGTGCTGACCGTGCGTGGCTTGACCGACCCCGCCGAAGCCGTGGCGCTTGACCACGCCTTGGAAGCCCTTGCCCTTCGACGTTCCGATGACCGAAACGAATTCGCCTTCGGCAAACACGTCTGACACGCCCAACGCGTCACCCGGGTTGAGCGACTGGGTGAAATTCTGGAACTCCACAAGCTTGCGGAGCGGCGCCACACCGGCGCGCTTGAAATGGCCTTGCATGGCCTTCGAGGTGCGCTTCTCAGAGCGCTCCCCGTAGCCTAGCTGGACAGCTTCGTAGCCGTCCTTCTCAAGGGTACGTACTTGCGTCACGACGCAAGGACCAACCTCTAGAATCGTGCATGGAATGTTCTTTCCAGCGGCACTGTAGATGCTGGTCATACCTACTTTCTTCCCTATGAGTCCGGGCATGAGTGGGGTAGTGTCAGTGGGGGGTTAAACAAAAACGAAAACGAAAACAGAAACGACCGTCAGACTTTGATTTCGACTTCGACGCCGCTCGGCAACTCTAACCGCATCAGCGCATCCACTGTCTTCGCAGACGAGCTGTAGATGTCGATGAGGCGCTTGTACGAGTTGAGCTCGAACTGCTCGCGCGAGGTCTTGTTCACGTGGGGCGAACGAAGGACCGTGTAGATGCGCTGGTGGGTCGGCAGCGGCACGGGGCCGCTGATGACCGCGCCCGTCGCCTTGACGGTCTTCACGATCTTCTCTGCAGACTTGTCGACGAGGTTGTGGTCGTACGACTTCAGCTTGATGCGGATCTTTTGGGTCATGGGATTCGAATAAGCTTCAGCGCTTAGCGGCCTCGGCGATCACTTTCTCTTGGATGTTGTTCGGTGCTTCTGCGTAGTGGCTGAAGCTCATGCTGGACGTCGCACGTCCTGAAGTGAGGGTGCGCAGGTCGGTCACGTAACCGAACATCTCAGACAGCGGCACTTTCGCGTTGACCACGGTCTTCCCTGCACGCTCACCCGTTCCTTCGATGATGGAACGGCGCTTGTTCAAGTCGCCGATCACATCCCCCATGTTCTCGTCCGGTGTGACCACCTCGAGTTGCATCATGGGCTCCAGGATCTTCGGCGTGCACTGGCGGACTGCATTCCGGTACGCCATTTTCGCTGCGAGTTCGAACGACAGCGCATCCGAGTCCACCTGGTGGTAGCTGCCATCGATGAGCTCAACGGCCATGCTGTCCATCGGATATCCTGCGAGGACGCCGTTCTTCATGGATTCCTCGAAGCCTTTCTGGATGGCCGGGACGAATTCCTTCGGCACGTTGCCTCCTTTCACCGAGTTCGTGAAGACGAGACCCGCCTTCTCCGGCTCCGGCGATGGGCCGATTTTCACGATGATGTCAGCGAACTTACCGCGGCCACCCGTTTGCTTCTTGTAGACTTCGCGGTGGTCCGTCCGGCCGAAGATGGCCTCTTTGTAGTTCACCTGGGGCGCGCCCTGGTTGCACTCCACCTTGAATTCGCGACGCAGACGGTCCACGAGGATTTCAAGGTGCAATTCACCCATGCCTGAGATGACCGTTTGGCCATTCTCCTCGTCCGTACGAACCCGGAAGGTCGGATCCTCTTCAGCGAGCTTGTACAGGCCGTTCGACAGCTTGTCGAGGTCAGCCTGCGACTTCGGCTCGATGGCAATCCCGATGACCGGCTCCGGGAAGCTCATGCTTTCCAGGACGATCGGATGTCCTTCTGCACACAGGGTATCCCCCGTTTTGATGTCCTTGAAGCCCACCACTGCACCGATGTCCCCTGCTTCGAGTTCTTCGATGGGATTTTGCTTGTTCGAGTGCATCTGGAAGATGCGGGAAATCCGCTCCTTCTTCTCAGACCGCGTGTTGATCACGTACGAACCCGCAGGCAGCACGCCCGAGTAGGCCCGAACGAAACACAAACGGCCGACGAACGGGTCCGTGGCGATCTTGAACGCGAGGCCGCAGAAGGGCTCCGAGTTCTCCGGCTTCCGGGTCTCCGTCTTGTCTTCGTAGTCCGGATTCTTGCCTTCGACGGAACCGATGTCCATCGGCGACGGGAGGTACATCATCACAGCGTCAAGCATCGTCTGAACGCCCTTGTTCTTGAAGGACGATCCACAGAGAATCGGCGTAATGTCCATCGCGATGGTTCCCTTCCGGATGGCCGCCACGATTTCAGCTTCCGTCAGGCTGTCCGGATCGTCGAAGAACTTCTCCATCAACGTCTCGTCCTGCTCCGCTGCTGCTTCGATGAGCTTCATCCGGTACTCTTCCACCGTCTCCTTCAAATCATCCGGAATGGGGATTTCGCGCCAGGTCATGCCCATGTCCTCCTCGTTCCAGATGAAGGCCTTGTTCTGGACCAAATCCACCACGCCCTTGAACGTCTCCTCTGAGCCGATAGGTACCTGCAACGGAACCGGACGGGCACCGAGCATTTCCTTGATCATCCGAAGCACATTGAAGAAGTCCGCCCCAGAGCGGTCCATCTTGTTCACGAAACCGATCCGCGGCACATTGTACTTGTCCGCGAGGCCCCAGTTCGTCTCCGACTGCGGCTCCACACCCGATACGGCACAGAACAGACCGACGGCACCGTCGAGGACGCGCAGCGAGCGCTCCACCTCCACCGTGAAGTCCACGTGGCCCGGGGTGTCGATGATGTTGATGCGGTATTGCTCGTTCCGGAATTTCCAGAAGCAGGTCGTAGCAGCCGACGTAATCGTGATGCCGCGCTCCTGCTCCTGCTCCATCCAGTCCATCGTGGCGGCACCGTCGTGCACCTCCCCGATTTTGTGGGAAATACCCGTGTAGTACAGGATACGCTCGGTGGTGGTCGTCTTCCCCGCGTCAACGTGGGCCATGATGCCGATGTTGCGCGTGTAGCGAAGGTCTCTCTTAGCCATGGTGGTGCGTGTGGGAAGGGGGATCAGAAACGGAAATGGGCGAAGGCCTTGTTCGCTTCCGCCATGCGGTGCGTGTCCTCCTTCTTCTTGAACGTAGCACCCTCTTCTTTCGAAGCTGCAATCACCTCGGCTGCGAGACGGTCCGACATGGTCTTCTCGTTGCGCTTCCGTGCGTAGCCGATCATCCACTTCATCGCCAGGCTCTGACGGCGCGTATCCCGAATGGGCTGCGGAATCTGGAAGGTCGCACCGCCCACACGGCGGCTGCGCACCTCCACACCCGGCGTCACATTCTCCAGCGCCTTCATGAAGATGGCCAAGCCGTCTTCACCGGTGCGCTGCTGCACACGCTCCATGGCATCGTAGAAAATGGTGTATGCCACGCTCTTCTTGCCGTCAAGCATGAGGTTGTTGACGAAGCTCGTGACGAGGACGCTGCCGAACTTCGGGTCCGGCAGGATCGGGTGCTTCTTAGGGGCTCTCCTTCTCATGATTACTTCTTCGCTTTCTTCCGCTTCGTTCCATACTTCGACCGGCGCTGTCCGCGGCCATCCACACCTGCTGTATCCAGCGCACCGCGCACGATGTGGTACCGCACGCCCGGCAGGTCCT
Organism: Chryseobacterium gleum; assembly: GCA_945883885.1. Taxonomy (GTDB): domain Bacteria; phylum Bacteroidota; class Bacteroidia; order Flavobacteriales_D; family Sanyastnellaceae; genus CAMCYM01. The sequence goes on along the minus strand of CAMCYM010000087.1, from coordinate 37 downwards.
TCACCCGGCCGCCGCGGACCAACACGATGCTGTGCTC
>CAMCYM010000086.1 GCA_945883885.1 Chryseobacterium gleum | reverse complement strand
GCCACGATCACGCCCGGCACCGAGGGGCTGGGACCGAGGTCCGCGAACGCGCCCGCATCGTCGATCCGCAGTTCCACCGTGCCCGGCTCGCCCGTGGCTTCGTAGCCGTACGTCCGCGCCACGCGCGGCGTGAGGAACGGGTACGGCAGGGCGGCCTCCATCCCGGCGCCGTCGTGGCCCCACAGGAGGAACTCGCCATCGCCGAGGTCGGAAGAGGCGAGGATGCGGACGTTGCCCGTGCCTTGTGCATCCGTGTGGAGGTCGAAGGCCGAGATGCGGCCGATGCCGGCGACTTCTTCCGGCTGGCCGGGGCGGAAGTACCGCTGCAGGCTGCCGAGCGGAAGGCCGTACCGGGCGGCCGTGTAGTTCGAGACGATGGTCCGATGCGACTCCATGAGGCGGCGCGTGTAGACGATTTCTTCGGCGATGCGGCCGGTGCCGTAGCGGTCATCGAAGTCCCAGCCGAAGCGGATGTCGACCGGGTGGTCGTCGATGCGCGCGCCGAGTCCGGGATCGGGGAAGGGAATGCGCTGGTCGTTGATGACCGTGTACATCGCTTGGTCCCAATCCGTTTGGTCATAAATCAACCCATAGAACTGCGGCAAGCCCGCATCGACGATCCAGAACGGCGTCGCCTCGGCGTAGTGGCCTGCGGTGTCTATGACCACGCTTTGGTACATGCTCGACGCCTTCCACGGGTGCAGGATGTAGCCGTTGTCCCCGCGTGCGGAGGCAATCCAGCCGTGCTCGTCCCATTCCACGGCTTCGCCCGCCGCCACGGCGAAGGCAGAAATCGCGCGGTCCAGCGGCACCGCGGCCGCCACGAGGGCGTCGTCTTCGCCGTCGAACCGGATGGCCGGTCGGCCGCCGAGCCCATCCGCCTCCCACGTCGGCCGGCGGCCCATTTCACTCTGCACTGCCGCCGCGCCGTTGCCCGAGCGCACGTCCAGCCACGCCGACACCGGCGCCCCGGTCACACCGGCATCCGCCCGCAACCAAAGCGCCAGCGACGCCTCGTCCCCCACCCCCCCGGGACCGAAAGGCCCGAGCGGCCCGGGCACCTCGCGGTACACCAGCACGAGGCTGTCCGACGGCGCGTTCGGCGTCGTGCCGTCCTCGAGGAGCACCGCTGCGCCTTCCGGCACGGAGAGCGTCACCGGCCCGAAGGCCGTGGGCTGCACCTCGACGGCGAAGGCCGCCGTTCCGATCTGCGTCAGGGCGTTGACCGTACCGTTCGTCACCGCCACATCCTCCACCACAAAGTCCATGACCTGCACCTCTTCCAAGCTCCGGCGGAAACGCACCTCCGCCGTAAAGGCCCCGTAGACCGCGGTTTCTCCGTCTCCCGTTCCGATCCAAGCAACCGGAGGCAGCACCGTGAAGTCCCCGTAGCGGTCCGATTCCCACATGCCGCGGCCATAGGTTCCGGCGCGTAGGCGGGGCGGATCTGAGGGCGACGTGCCGGGATACAGTTCGATTTCCGTCACCCGCACCGTCAGCGGCAGGCCTTGCGAGAAATCCACCCAGTCCCCCATGGAGTCCGCCCGGAAGTAGATGCCGCGGTCCGTACCCGCGTACAGGCCCGCCCCGTCAAGGTCGTAGCACAACGAATTCACGCGCACATCCGGCAAGGTGCCTGAGATGTCCGTCCAGCTCAGCCCGAGGTCGTCCGAGCGCCAGACCTTGTTGTTGAAGCCGAGGTACACGAGGGAGTCCTCGCCCTGCACCGTCTCGAGGGCCGTAACCGGCTGCGAAGAAAGCGGAAGGTTGTCGCTCAAATCGTCCCACTGCACGTCGGCGAACGGGGCGAGGGCGTTGACCGAGCGGTACAGCCGCCGCGAGGCCTTTGCCACGAAGACCACGTTCGTATCCGCCTTCGACCGGTGGAGCGTGTGCAACGTAAGCGGGCTGGCGCCGAGGTCGGTGGTGAGTTGTTCCCAAACGATGGAATCGCGCACCGCCGTCTTGATGTTGCGCGAGCGCCACACGTTGACCAGGCCCACAAACAGCGTGGATGGGTCGTGGCGGTCCAGCGCGAACGGCGTGGACCACGCACCTTCCTCGGTGATGCCGAGTTCGTTCGGGGCGACGATGCCTTGGTTTTGGATGCCCGGACCGGTGCGGTAGAGGCGGCCGTTTTGGGAGCTCGTGATGAACCAGGCCGGGTCGGTCACGTCGTAGGCGCTCTCAAACCCATCGCCGCCCGAGCGGCGGCTCCACTCGGCCCCGTCGAAGGCGTACGTGCCGTTGTCCTGGTAGCCATTCATGGCGTCGGTGCCTGCGAATGGGCTTTGGCCTATCTTGTAAATCTGACCGGTGACAATCCCCGCCGACATGTCCGCCCACTGCACACCGCCGGCCAGCCGGTAGATGCCGCCGTCGTTCGCCAGCCAAACTTCGTCCGTGTGCGGATTCGCCGCGAGGGCATGGTGATCCACGTGCAAGAAGCTGTCCTGCATGTCCACCCACGTTGCCCCTCCGTCGTCCGAGCGCTTCATCCGGATGCCCCCGACGTACACGCGGTCCGCGACCACCGGATCGGCGACGAGGCACAGGTCATACCAGGCCTGTCCGCCCTCTTGGTCGCCCGAAGCGCTCCACGCCATGATGTTCGGGCTGTCGCTCATCTCCGTGAAATTCAAGCCGCCGTCGGTCGAGCGGAAGAAGGCCCGGAAATCGTAGGTGCCTGTAGAGCAGACGTAGACGTTGTCGGGCGCTGCGGGGGTCACAGAAATGACCATCCGCGTGCTGGGATCGATGCCCTCGTTGATGTAGGTCCACGTGAGCCCGCCGTCCCCGCTGCGCCAAAACCGACCCTGGCCCGTCGCGTACACGATCGCCGGATCCGTCGGATGCCACGCGATGTCCTTGTAGTTCTGGGTGTTCGCGGACACCACCTCCCAACTCCCTGCGGCATCCGTCGACCGGAACACGCCGCCGCTCGTCGCTGCAAGCAACACGCCGGGCTCGGTCGGGTGCGCCAGCAAATCACCGACCACCCGGTTGCCGAGGCCCTCGGTGGCAAACGCCCACGTCAACCCACCGTCGGTCGACTTCATCACCCCGAGTCCAGGGCTGTCGGCCGCATCGCGGTCCCCCGTCCCGATGTACACGACGGTCGGATCAAACGGATCGAAGCAGATGCTGCTCACCCCGAGCGACGGGAACTGGTCGGTGTTCGTGGTCCAGGAAGCCCCGCCGTCGTACGACCGCCAAAGCCCGCCCGAAGGCGCCCCAGCGAAGACGATGCTCGGATCCATCGGGTGGAAGGCAATGGCGTTCATGCGGCCCACGCCGCGGATGTCGTTGCGGTCGGTCAGGTCGTCGAGGGTGGGGCCGCAGACGGTCCAGTTGCCCGCGGTGGAGCGGGAGGTGCGGAAGGTGGCGACGTCCGCGGCGGCGTCCAGCGCTTCGCGGGCACCCCAGGCGGCGCCGTCCGCGTCGGTGCGGCCTTCGGCACTGTGGAGCCAACGCTCGACCTGTTTCCACCCGCCGCCTTGGGGACGGGTGCGCCCGGCCCACCACGCGTCGTGGAGGGCGCGGACTTCGTCGGGGTGGATGCCCGGTGTGTGCATCAGGACGGACCAGTCGGGGGCTTCGGTTTGGGCAAAGCCTGACGGGAGGAGGCCGAGCACGAGCAGCCCGGCGGCGAAACAGGAACGAGACAGCATGTGCGCAAGATACCGCGGCACACCCGGTGTGGCAGCCCGAAGGGACAGAATGGCAGACCGGGGGGTACGGAGTGCGGTTTGGCATCCGGCTTGCCGGAGGCTCGGCACCATCAACCCATCGCCATGCAAACCGGCAGCATCAACGTCTCCACGGAGAACATCTTCCCGATTATTAAGAAGTTCCTGTACAGTGACCACGAAATTTTTCTGCGGGAACTTGTTTCGAACGCGGTCGACGCGACCGTCAAACGGCGCACCCTCGCCACGCTCGGCGAGCTGCCTGCCATCGACGGCAACCCGCAGGTCGAAATCCTGCTCGACGCCGAAGCCCGCACCCTCACGGTCCGCGACCGCGGCATCGGGATGACGGCCGAAGAAGTCGACCGCTACATCAACCAAATCGCCTTCTCCGGCGCCACGGAATTCCTGGAGAAATACGACGGCGGCGACGCGAAAACCGCCATCATCGGGCACTTCGGGCTCGGCTTCTACAGCGCCTTCATGGTCGCCCGCAAGGTCGAAATCCTGTCCCTGAGCCAGCGTCCCGGCAGCGAAGCCGTCCGCTGGTCCTGCGACGGCTCCCCGAACTACACGCTCGATGCCGCCGAAAAGGCAGAGGCCGGCACCGACATCGTCCTGCACATCGCCGACGACAGCGAGGAGTTCCTCGAAACAGACCGCATCCGCGGCATCCTCAACACGTACTGCAAGTTCATGCCGGTGGAAATCGTCTTCGGCACGCGCAGCACCTGGGTGGACGACCCCAGCGGCGAGGCGAACGAGGACGGCACGGCGAAGCAAATCGAGGTCGAGGTGCCGGACGTGGTGAATGCGACGGACCCGATTTGGACGAAGGCGCCGGCGGAGCTCGGCGACGAGGAGTACGCGGCCTTCTACCGCGAACTCTACCCGATGAACTTCGAAGATCCGCTCTTCCACATCCACCTCAACGTCGATTATCCGTTCAACCTGACGGGCATCCTCTACTTCCCGCAACTGCGCAAAGAACTGGAGCTCAGGAAGAACAAGATCCACCTGTACTCGAACCAGGTCTTCATCACGGACAACGTCGAGAACATCGTCCCCGACTTCCTGACCCTGCTGCACGGGGTCCTCGACTCACCGGATATCCCGCTGAATGTCAGCCGTTCATACCTCCAGGAAGACGCGAACGTCAAGAAGATCAGCGGCCACATTACGAAGAAGGTGGCGGACAAGCTCGCGGCCATGTTCAAGAACGACCGCGCGAAGTTCGAGGCCCAGTGGGACGACTTGCGCATCTTCATCGAATACGGCATGCTGACGGACGAGAAATTCGCCGAACGCGCCGAGAAGTTCTTCTTGTTCAAGGATGTAAACGGAACTTGCCGCACATACGAGGAGCTGATGGAGGCCGTCTCGACGGCCCAAAAAGACAAAAACAACAAGGTCGTCCTGCCGTACTGCTCGGACGCGGAAGCCCAGCACGCCTTCGTACAACCGGCCCTCGAACGCGGCTACACGGTGCTCGTGATGAACGGGCCGCTGGCCTCCCACGTCGTCGGCAAACTCGAAGAAAAGCACCCCGACGTGCAGTTCAAGCGCGTGGATTCGGAGGTCATCGACACCCTCATCGACACGGGAGAAGCGCAAATCAGCGCCCTCGATGACGCGCAGCAAGAGCAGCTGCGGCCGGTGCTCGAATCGGCCTTCCCGACCGGCGGTTCCTACCGCGTCAAGTTCGCACCCATGTCGCCGTCGGCCGCGCCGCTGACCATCACGCGGTCCGAGTGGATGCGCCGGATGAAGGAGCAGCAGGCCGTGGGCGGGGGCGGCTTTACGATGTTCGGGGCCCTGCCGGACAGCTACGACGTGACGGTGAACGCAAACCACCCGCTCGCAGCGCGCCTCCTGAGCGAGAACGACGAGGCTGCAAAGACCCGAGCGGCCCGCAAAGCCGCCGACCTGGCCCGGCTTTCGCAAGGCCTGCTCACCGGAGAAGAACTCACGCGGTTCATTGAGGCCGGCTACGCCGACCTCGCGTGAGCCGCTTCATCCCGTGGATCGGCGGGGCAGTCGGTTGGGCCCTCGGCGGCCCCATCGGCGGCGTCCTCGGCTTCGCCTTCGGGAAGATGTTCTCGGATTCTTCCCTGAGCGTCGAAACGACCACCGGACCCCAGCGCCGCCGCAGGCCCGCCGCCGGCAGCACGTCCGCCGGGGACTTCGCTGCCGCCCTGCTCGTCTTGAGCGCGGCGGTGATGCGCGCGGACGACCGCGTGATGAAGTCCGAGCTCGGCTACGTCAAGGAATTCCTCGTCCGGAACTACGGCGCGAAGCAGGCGGAATCCCTCGTCCTTGCCCTGCGTGAACTCCTCGACCGGCCCATCGATGTGCGGGAGGTGGCGGACCAAATCCGGCACCACATGGAGCACGCGAAGCGGCTCCTCCTCCTGCAGTACCTCTACGGCATTGCCGCCGCCGACGGCGAACTCGATCCCCGCGAGCTCGACGAAGTCCGCCGCATCGCCGGCTACCTCGGCATCAGCGCCCGCGACCGCGACAGCATCGAGGCCCGATTTACGGCAGGTGGCCCGGCGGCCCGGCGGCCGGCGGACCTCCCCTCCGCCTACACCGTCCTCGAACTCGACCCCGGCTGCAGCGATGCAGAGGTGAAAAAGGCATTCCGCCGCCTGGCCGTCAAGTTCCATCCGGACAAGGTGCAGGACCTCGGCCCAGAACACGTGGAAGCCGCCCAAGCCCAGTTCGTGGCGGTCCAGCAAGCCTACGAAGCCATCAAATCCGCCCGCGGATTCAAGTAGAGAATTTTTCGAGGGAAGCGCGAACTTCGCCGCCCATGTTCGTCTCCGGCTTCACCTTCATCCGCAACGCCGTCCGGTACGACTACCCCATCGTCGAAGCCATCCGCTCCATCTTGCCGCTGTGCGACGAAGTCGTGGTGGCGGTCGGCCGGTCCGAAGATGGGACGCGCGGGTTGATCGAGGGGATGGGGGAGCCGCGGGTGCGGGTGGTGGAGACGGTTTGGGACGACAGCCTGCGCGAAGGTGGACGGGTGCTTGCAATCGAAACGGACAAGGCCCTGGCTGCGGTCTCGCCCGAGAGCGACTGGTGCGTGTACATCCAAGGCGACGAAGTGCTGCACGAAGACGGACTGCCCGCCCTGCGCGCGGCGATGGCATCGGCCCCGGAGGAAGCGGACGGGCTGCTCGTGAAGTACCGCCATTTCTACGGTTCGTACGACTATGTAGGGGCCAGTGCCGGGTGGTACCGGCACGAGATCCGCGCCATCCGTCCGGGCCGCGGCATCTACTCCTACCGCGACGCGCAGGGCTTCCGCAAACCGCCCGACCTGCCGCTGCAGGCCGTGAAGGTCGACGCCTGGATGCACCACTACGGCTGGGTGAAAGAGCCGGCAGCGATGCAGCGCAAGCAAGAGAATTTCCACCGGATGTGGCACGACGACGCCTGGGTCGCCGC
>CAMCYM010000085.1 GCA_945883885.1 Chryseobacterium gleum | reverse complement strand
ATCGGGTTCCAATTGCACGCCAAAGGATTTGTACAACCAGTAAGTGAGTCGACTGCAAAGAACAAAATCTCTGGGCAAGCCCAGGAGATTTCATCTGAAGGTTGTGCCCTTGATCCTTCAACAAATCCGTGCGCTACGGAGCATGCCGTGGTTGAACCAAAGACAAAGCAGAGCCTGCAATAGAAGTACAACATCGCCCAGAGCAGCGGTTTGGTTAATCAAAATTCAACACAACACGTAGAGACGGAAGTTAAACAAAAAGCTATAGTGGGAAAAGGAGTTCTAATCAAAAGACTAGGACCGTCTGCACAGATGATTTTTTTAAGCCTGAGTCGGGGCTTTTCCGCTCTTGAGGAATGGTGGTCATTTCTCTGGAAACAAGTCGTCAACGTCGTCTTGACATCTCGTCCCTCAACCCTGATTCCCGACGCGCAGCGTCGCCGCTTCCTCAACCCTCGTCCCTCAACCCTGATTCCTGACGCGCAGCGTCGAAGCGTCCTCAATCCGCCCATCCCGCATCCGGACGATGCGGTCGGCCGTTGCGGCCAGGGCGTCGTTGTGGGTGACTACGGCGAAGGTGGCGCCTTCGCGGTCGCGGAGTTCGCGGAACAGATCGAAGAGGGCTTCGGCGTTGTCCGTGTCGAGGTTGCCGGTGGGTTCGTCGGCCAGGATTACGGCTGGGTTGTTCATGAGCGCCCGGGCTGCGGCGACGCGTTGTTGCTCGCCGCCGCTGAGGGCGGCGGGCCGGTGGGTGAGGCGGTCGCCGAGGCCGAGGTCGCGGAGGAGGCGCTCGGCGCGGCTGCGCGTGGTGGCGTCGTCTTTGCCTGCGACCCACGCGGGGAGGAGGACGTTTTCCAGAGCGGAGAATTCGGCCAGGAGCCGGTGGAATTGGAAGATGAAGCCGATGTGCGCGTTGCGGAAGGCGGCCAGTTCGCGGGGGCGGAGTGCGTCGACGCGGGTGCCTTGGACCGCGAGCGTCCCGGCGTCGGGGCGGTCCAGGGTGCCGAGGAGTTGGAGGAGCGTGGTTTTGCCGGCGCCCGACGGCCCGACGATGGCCGTGATGGCCCCCGCAGCGATGTCGAGGTCGATGCCGCGCAGGACCTCCAGGGAGCCGTAGCGCTTGACCAGCCCGCGGGCAGAGATGACCACTCCTTCCATGCCCGAAAGCTACGCCGGATGCCTAACTTCGCGCCGCCATGAACATCCACGAGTACCAAGGAAAGCAGATTCTGAAATCCTTCGGAGTCGCCGTCCAGGAAGGCCGGGTGGCCGAATCACCGGACGCTGCCCACAATGCCGCCGTTGAACTCACCGCCGCGACGGGGACAAAGTGGTTCGTCGTGAAGGCCCAAATCCACGCAGGTGGCCGCGGGAAAGGCACCGTCACCGAGACGGGGTCGCGCGGGGTGGTGCTGGCGAAGGGACTCGACGAAGTGCGGGAGAAAGCGGCGGGCATTCTCGGCGGCCATTTGGTCACGGCCCAAACCAACGCCCAGGGCAAGCAAGTGCACAAAGTCCTCATCGCGGAGGACGTGTACGCCCCCGGCGAAAGCGAGCCGAAGGAGATCTATATGAGTGTGCTGCTGGACCGCGCCCGCGGCCGCAATGTCATTGTATACAGCCCGCAAGGTGGGATGGACATCGAAGCCGTGGCCCACGATACCCCGGAGCTGATTTTCCGGGAAGAAGTGGATCCGACGGTGGGCTTGCAGGCGTTCCAAACGCGCCGCATCGCCTTCAACCTGGGCCTGTCCGGAAAGGCATCGCGCGAGATGGCCCGCTTCACGACGGCGCTTTACGCCGCGTACGTGGGAAGCGATGCCACCATGTTCGAAATCAACCCGGTCCTGAAGACCTCAGACGATCGGGTCATCGCGGTGGACGCCAAGGTTACCCTCGACGGCAACGGCCTGTACCGGCACCCGGATTACGCAGCGATGCGGGACACCTCAGAGGAAGATCCCATCGAAGTAGAGGCGGGCGAAGCGGGGCTTAATTATGTAAAGCTCGAGGGCAACGTCGGTTGCATGGTGAACGGGGCGGGGCTGGCGATGGCCACGATGGATATCATCAAGCTCAGCGGCGGCGAACCGGCGAACTTCCTCGATGTGGGAGGGACGGCGGATGCGGCGCGCGTCGAGAAGGCGTTCCGCATCATCCTGCGCGACCCCAGCGTCAAGGCCATCTTGGTGAACATCTTCGGCGGCATCGTCCGGTGCGACCGGGTGGCGCAGGGCGTGGTGGATGCGTACCGCAACCTCGGGGACATCGAAGTCCCCATCATCGTGCGCTTGCAGGGCACGAACGCGGTGGAGGCGAAGGCGCTGATTGATGCGTCGGGACTCAAGGTGCGCTCGGCGGTGCTGCTGCGGGAAGCGGCGGACGCGGTGGCAGAGGTTTTGGCCTGATCAGGCGCCCGTTCGTTCGAGCAAAAGCAGCCCGTCGCGCAGCGGCAGCAGGGTGGAGGTGACCCGCGGGTCCCGCGAAAGGGAGGCGGTGAGTGCGTGCAAGTTGCGGGCATCGGGATCGGTGGAAGAGGCGCCTTCGAGCACCTTGCCCCACCACAGAACATTGTCAACGAGGATGAGCCCGCCCGGCCGGGTGCGCGCGATGGCCGCCTCCACGTACGCGGTCGTGTGCCGCTTGTCCGCATCGATCCAAACCAAATCATACGGCCCCGGCAGCCCAGGCAGCACGTCGAGGGCCGCGCCGGTGTGGCGGCGGATCACCGCGTCCACGCCCGCCTCGCCCCAAAACCGGTCCTGCACCGCATGCCGTTCGTCGTCCGGATCGACCGTATCCACATGCCCGCCCGGCAAGAGTCCTTCCGCCAAACACACCGTGGCATACCCGGTGAAGGTGCCCAGTTCGAGCACCGCGGTCGGCCTGAGCAGGCGGCTGAACAGCCCGAGCAGCCGACCGGTGCCCACATCGCTCAGCATCAACGGCTGCACCGTGGTCAGCCACGTTTCGCGCCGCAACCTCCCGAGCACTTCGGACTCGGGGCTGGAGTGCTGGACGCAGTAGTCCTCAAGGTCGGTGTCGTGGATGGCCATGGTGCAAAGAAACGCGGGCACAACGAAAATGGGCGCCCGTCGGATTGCTCCGGGGACGCCCATACTCAAGTGATAAGGGAATCTATCTCACGGGCACAGCACTTCGAGGGAAGGAGCGTGTGCCGGGAAGTCTGCAGGGAAGGTGACCGCGGCGTGTGCATCGAGGCCCATGAGCAGGCCTGCTGCTGCGAGCAAGAAGGCTGCGGCGTGCAGCGGTTCGAGGGGTAGGCGGAGGGTCAGCATGGGGGCGCATACGCGGGGTGTGCCTCGCGGGTTGCGCCGTACCTTTCGGACATGGCGAAGAAGCAGGAGGATTGGCGCGACGCGTTGGGCGGCCTCGTCTACAGCAGCGGCCCCTCTGCGCCCCGGGATCCTTGGGCTGACGACGACGCGTCGTCCCCCTCCAGCCCACCGCCGTCGGCCCAAACCCTCTACGTCGCCTTCGAGAAAAAGCACCGCGCAGGGAAGCCCGTCACGATCGTCGAGAACTTCGCCGGTACGGACGCCGAGCTGGAAGCCCTCGGACGCGCCCTCAAACAGGGGTGCGGCGTGGGCGGGTCGGTCAAGGACGGCGTCATCCTCGTCCAAGGAGATTGCCGCAAAAAAGTCACGGCCTTGCTGGAAGCCCGCGGCTTCCGCACCAAACAAAAAGGAGGATGAGCGCCTACCACGCAAAAACGTTCGCAGGCCTCGAGGAGCTCCTCGCCGGCGAACTCCGCGCCCTCGGCGCTACAGCGGTCGAACCGGGGCGCCGCGGCGTCGCCTTCGAGGCCGACATGGAGACGCTCATCCGGACCTGCATCTGCAGCCGGTACGCCCTGACGGTGCACCGTCCCATCCTCGCGTTCGACGCCGAGCACCCCGACGAACTGCACCGCCTGGCCTCGGAATGGGACTGGAGCTCCGCCCTGGCTCCCGGCCGCACCTTCGCCATCGACGCGACCGTCCACTCTCCGCGGTTCTTCCCGCACTCCCAGTTCGCGATGCTCCGCCTGAAGGACGCCATCGTCGACCACTTCACGCGGCGCGGGGCACTCCGCCCGTCGGTCGAGCGCACCCGGCCCGACATCCGGATCCACCTGCACATCGCGGATCGGGCGGTGACCATCGCCCTCGACGCGGCCGGCGAGTCCCTCTCCCGGCGCGGCTACCGCCCCCCGGCGGCCGTCGCCCCCCTCAACGAAGTCCTCGCCGCGGGCCTCCTCGGCCTCGCCGGCTGGGAACCCGGCACTCCGCTCTACGACCCCATGTGCGGCTCGGGCACCTTCACCGTCGAAGCGGCACTGGCAGCGAGCGGCTACCCGGTGAATTGGCACCGCCGCGCCTTCGCGTTCATGCAGTGGCGCGGCTACGATCCGGATGCGTGGTGGGCCGTGCGCGACCAGTTGCGGCAAGACATCGTGCCGATTCCCACGCCGATGTTCGCCTCCGACAAGGACATGCGAGCGGTGGTCCAAACGCGCGCCGCGCTTGCCGACATGGAGCTCGCCGGCGATGCCGAGGTCGGCCGAGCGGACTTCTTCCGCACCGAGCCGCGAACGCCCGACGGGCTCATCGTGCTCAATCCGCCCTACGGTGAGCGTTTGGCCGTCGCAGACGCAGAACGCATGTACACCGACATCGGCGACCACATCAAATTCAACTGGCCCGGCTTCACGGCCTTCGTGCTCAGTCCCGACCTCGAAGGCCTGAAGCGCATCGGCATGAAGCCGTTCGTCCGCCACAAGGTCTTCAACGGTCCGCTCGAATGCCGCTGGGTCGGCTTCACGTCGATCAAGGAAGCCGCGGTGGAGGATGAGGCGCCTCTGAGCGGCGAGGGTGAAGCGCCGCTACGCGGCGAGAGTGAGGGATGAGTGTGAGGGGCGGCTGCGCCGCCAAACAGTGGGAGGGATGAGGGAGGAGTGAGAGTGAGGGGGGAGCCCCGAGATCGGAGCCCCCCTTGAGATTCGAACGTTGCGGATGGCTCACTCCGGGTTGGAGGGCGCGTCTGAGATTACGAAGTCTTTGAGGCTGCGGTAGTAATGGACTTTGCGGCCGAGGTCGTCGAAGGCGGCTTTCATGCCTGCGGGGGTGTTTGCGAAGGTGGAGACCTCGCGAACCCCGGTGCTGCGTGCCCAGCGCGCGGTGGCCGGGTCGGTGCATAGATGGAGGAAGGTCCAACCGGCGGCAGTGCCGGCGGCGACGGCCTCGGCCACATCGGTGTGGGTCGCATGCCGGCTGCAGTTTTCGCGTCCATCCGTGAGTGTGATGAAGAGAACGTTCGCGGGCGGCAATCCGCGGGCGGCCCGTTCTTCGGTTTGGTGTTCAACCAAACGCACCAACCCCATCGTGGCATCGAACAGCGGCGTACTCCCGCGGGGCGCAAACTCCTCCCGCCTGAACGCAGGCACCTGATCCAGCGGGACTTCTGCCAGCACCACCTCGTGTGCATTCAGCGAATCGAACTGCACGAGCGTCAGCCACGCCTCGCCCGGCAACTGCCGCTGCGACGCGACAAACGCATTCAAACTCGTCACCACCTCGTCTGCGAGGCGCATCATCGACCCCGACCGGTCGAGCAAAAGGTACATGTGCGTTGGCACCATGGGATTGGGATTTTTGCGGAGGAACAGCCCCCCAAAAAGGGCGCGCACCCAGGCAAAACACGCGCACGCATTATGCAGGGACCCGCATGCGCGGCTGCGCCGCTGTCAACAGTGTGAGTGAACAGTGTGAGTGAACAGGCGCGGCTTCGCCGCGAGAGGGCGACGGTTCGCGTCGAGAGGGCGCCTGCTTCGCAGGCTGGTGGCGCCGGCGTTGCCGGCGAGAGGGCGCGGCTTCGCCGCTTTCAGGTTTCCGGAATGGAGTTGCCATCGAAGGACACCGTTCCCTCCCCACTTCACACTCATCCCCTCAACCCTGTCCCCTCACTCTCGCGACGAAGCCGCGCCTCATCCCTCACACTGTTTTGGCGCGCAGCGCCGCCTCAACCCTCACACTCAACACTCATTCCCAGTGTTCGACGCATTGCGTCGTCTTCGCCATCTTCGCTGCATGGAAATGCTGATCACGGGGGCGACATCGGGAATCGGAGAAGCAACGGCACGGGTGGCCGCAGCGGCGGGGTGGGATGTGGTGGTGACGGGGCGGCGGCGCGAGCGGTTGGAGGCGCTGGCGGCAGAGTTGCGCCAGGGGGGGAGGAAGGTGGAGGTGCTCGTGTTCGATGTGCGGGATCGGGAGGCCGTCGAGGCGGCGGTGGCGGGGTGGTACGGGGAGGGGGAGGGAACTGGGCCGGATGTGCTCGTGAACAACGCGGGGCTCGCGGTCGGGCGGGATGCGGTGGATGCCGGCAGTTTCGAGGACTGGGACCGGATGATCGATACAAATGTGCGGGGGCTGTTGCATGTGACGCGCTGTGTCGCGCCGCGGATGCGGGAGGGGGGAAGGATCGTGAACGTGGGGAGCATCGCCGGTCGGCAGGCCTATCCCGGGGGTGCGGTGTACAACGCGACCAAATTTGCCGTCGACGGACTCACCGCGGCGATGCGCATGGATTTGTTAGCGCGGGGCATCCAGGTGATGCAAATCTTGCCGGGCGCCGCAGAGACCGAGTTCAGCGAAGTCCGGTTCAAAGGCGACACGGCGGCTGCGGCCAAAGTGTACGAAGGGTTTGAGCCGCTGCGTGCGGCGGACATCGCCGAGGCATTGATGTTCATGGTGGAGCGGCCGGGGCGGGTGTGCGTTCAGGATTTGGTCATCACCCCTTCCGCCCAAGCTTCGTCGACGATGATTCGAAGGGGTTGAACGCACGACCTTTGCGGCATGATGAAGCGCATTGCGCGCCTCCTGCCGGCGGTGCTGGTGGGGGTGCTTCTCGGAGGCTGCGGTTTCCGATCGGAACAGGCAGACCTCGTGCTGCACAACGGACGTGTGCTGACCCTTGACGGGGAGTTGACTGTGGCCGAGGCGGTTGCGGTGCGGGAGGGGAAGGTGGTGGCGGTGGGGACGGGCAAGGAGCTGCTGCGGCGGTTCCGCGCGGAGCGGACCGTGGACCTGCGCGGCGCGACGGTGATGCCGGGGCTGATCGATGCCCACGCGCACGTCGTCGGGTATGCGGACGGCTTGCTGCGCGCGGATTTGGTGGCGACTGGCTCGTGGGAGGAGGCCGTAGAGCGGATGCGGGAGCTGGGTGGGGGG
>CAMCYM010000084.1 GCA_945883885.1 Chryseobacterium gleum | reverse complement strand
CCAGGAAGGGGGGCTGGTTCGAGCAAGTGAAAGAGCGTCAGCACTTCCCGCGCGGCGGCCACGTCGTGCACACGCAGCAGATGTGCTCCCCTGTGGAGAGCCCAGGCGTGCAAAGCGGTCGAGCCATTGAGTGCTGCTTCGGGGGGGATGCCGAGCGGTTTGTACACCATCGATTTGCGGCTGACGCCGACAAGGAGGGGAGCGCCTAAGCTGTGATACATCTCGAGGTTCGCCAGCAGTGCATAGTTGTGCTCCAGCGTCTTTCCGAACCCGAACCCGACGTCGAGCAGCACGTCGCCGATGCCTACTTCCCGGGCTTCAGCGAGGCGCATTCCCAGTGCTTTGTGCACATCGAGTACCACGTCATCGTAGTGGGGTGCGGCTTGCATCGTGGCAGGCGTCCCTTGCACATGGGTCAGCACATAGGGTACTCCGGCGGTGGCCACGGCGGCAAACATTTCGGGGTCGAGCGTGCCTCCGCTGATGTCGTTGACGAGCATGGCACCGGATTCGACCGCTTTCCGCGCCACCTCGGCACGGTACGTGTCCACCGAAATCCGGGCGTGTGGACGGGCTTCCAGCAGCCCCTCGAGGACCGGACGGATGCGCTCCCACTCGTGTGCCGGGCTTACTTCTGGTGCCCCCGGCCGGGTCGATGCCCCGCCGAGGTCAATGAAGTCTGCCCCGGCATCCCAAGCCGCCACCGCCTGCGCCACGGATCCGCCTCGGGATCCCGCGTAAAACGAGTCTGGCGTGCAATTCACCACCGCCATCAACCGCGGGCGGTCAAGGGGAAGCAAGGTGCCCCGAAGGTTCAAGGAGTAGGCATGCATCCGGACGTATCTTCGCTGCGAAGGTACACGCCGATGCACGACACGATAGCCGCTTACGACGCCGAGTTCGAACGGTGTGCCCGCCTGTTTACGGCGAAGACCGTGGATTACGGGACCGCCTGGCGCATCCTGCGTCCAGCTTCGCTGACCGACCAGCTGTTCATCAAGGCGAATCGGATCCGGACGTTGCAAGAAACAGGGGTTTCGCAGGTAGGAGAGGGGATTGTAGAGGAGTTCGTGGGCATCGTGAATTACGGACTGTTGGCGATGGTGCAGCTCGCGCTCCCGGCGGAAACTCCGTGGGAGCTGGAAGCAGAGGAAGCGGAGCGGCTCTACCGGGCAGCGTTTGCGGACACCCGTGCGCTCATGCAACGGAAAAACCACGACTACGGTGAAGCTTGGCGGGACATGCGCGTGGGCTCGCTCGTCGATTTGATCCTGATGAAGGTCCTTCGGGTAAAGCAAATCGAGGATGCGGGCGGACGCACGTTGGTGTCGGAAGGCGTTGAAGCGAACTACATGGACATGGTCAACTATGCCCTGTTTGCACTCATTTTGCTGTCTGAGTCGAATCACGGTTAACGGAACACCCATGCATTACGTCGTGCTGATTGCGCGCATCCTCGTCGGGACGCTGTTCGTGGTCTCGGGTCTGATCAAGGCAAACGATGCGTTGGGCTTCATGTACAAGCTGGAAGAATACTTCGAGCCGGGTGCGTTGAACCTCGTGGCATGGACGCCGTATGCGCTGGAACTTGCTGTTTTCGTGTGTGTTTCGGAAATTATGCTCGGCGTAGCCTTGCTTACAGGGGCGTGGGCCCGCCTGACGGCGGTGCTGACGGCGGCGATGATGGCCTTTTTTACGTGGCTCACGTGGTACACCTCCACGTGCGATCCCTACGGCATGAAGACCGTCATCGATGCGGCTGGGGCCGTGGTGACCATACCGAACCAATGCGTGCTGTCGTGCGGATGCTTCGGCAATGCCATCCCGTTGACGCCGTGGGAGAGCTTCATCAAAGATTTGGTCATCAGCGCATTGACCGTGCCGGTTCTCGTCGGAGCCTTCACCGGGCGGACCGTGCTGAATGCAGGAAAAGATGCGTGGATCGCCGTAACCTCGAGCCTGGTGCTGCTGTGGATTTTCTGCGAAGCCATGCTGCATTGGAACTTCCCGGTGCTCTTTCTTGCCGGGTGTTGGGCAGTGGCGGAAGGCGCTCGGAGGCGCGTTTCAGGTCGCCTCAAAATCCCCGCCATGGCCGCAGGGACGTTGGTGCTGACGGGGGCATTCCAGACCTGGACACTGGCCTATGAGCCGGTCCGCGACTACCGTCCGTATGCGGTAGGGGAGAGTCTCATCGAGGGCCGCAAATCCGCTGAGGAACTGGGACTTGAGTCCCCTCAGTTCGCGGTGGAATACTCCTTCCGCAACGTCACCACCGGTGCAGATACGGTGGTCTTGAGCACGGATTGGCTTGCCATGTACAAGGAGCCCGTGTTCGCTGCCACGTACGAAGTGGTGAGCTACGAAGGGCCGCAAAAGAAAATCAGCGAGGGCTACGAGCCGCCCATCCTGGACCTCCAAATGCTTGACGCAAGCGGCAACGATGTGCTGGATTCCATCCTGCAACTGCCCGGCTTTGTTTGGGTGCACGTGTCCCGCGACCTTGCCGCAGTCGGGAGCCGAGGGGTGCCGGAGTTGCAGGCTCTTTCGCGGGAGGCCTCCGCACGGGGTTGGCATTTCTTCGGCCTGACGAGCGCTCCGCCTGCGGAGGTGGCGGCCTACGGTTCGGCGCACGGTCTGGTCTACCCCTTTTTCGGTTGTGACCAAACGGAATTGAAGATCATCGCCCGCGCGAATCCGGCATTGCTGCTGCTCAAGGACGGCGTGGTCCTGGGCAAGTGGCCTTGGCGCGCATTGCCCACCGTCGAAGAAGCCCGCCGCACTTGCGGTATCGCTCCGTGAACGCCGGCGCGCTCGCACGCCGCGCCCTCCGCGGAATCGGAGTGTTGTGGGGCACGTTGACGCTGGTGTTCGTCCTGTTTTCCTTCGTTCCGGATCCTGCCCGCCAGTTGGCGGGCCAAAACGAGTCCGAGGAAGCGGTCGCAGCCCTGCGCACGAAGTGGGGCCTCGACCGCCCGTGGTCCGAGCGTTACATCCACTTTCTCGCTGGTCTCAGTCCATTCCGACCAGACGAAGCGGGTGTTTGGCGCGTACAGCCGCCCGACCTCGGGCGTTCCTACCTCACAGACCGCCCGGTCGGCGCGGCCATCGCCGAAGCGTTGCCCGGTACAATGTTGCTCGCGGTCGTTGCCATGGCTGCCGCGCTGGTGGTGGGCATCGGCATCGGTTTGCTGCTGGCGGCCCATCCCGGCAGCCGCTGGGACACGGCGGTACTGGGAGTGGCCGCGCTGGGAATGTCGGCCCCGTCGTTCGTCGTGGCGCTTGCCGTGGCCTGGCTCTTCGGTTCCGTGTTGCACGAGCTCACCGGGCTCCCGATGACGGGAGGCATGATTGCAGTCGACCCGTTTCATGGACCGCAACTCGCGTGGTCCCATGCCATCCTGCCCGCTTTTACGCTGGCGCTGCGCCCCTTGTCCGTTGTGATCCAACTCACCCGAAATGCCGCGCTCGATGTCCTCGCGACGAGCTATGTCCGGACGGCGCGGTCGAAAGGACTCTCCACCGTCCGTGTGTTCTCGCACCATGTGCTGCGGAACGCGCTCAACCCGGTGCTGACGGCGGCGTCGGGCTGGTTTGCCGGGATGCTCGCCGGGGCTGTTTTCGTGGAATTCGTTTTCGGCTGGAAGGGCATGGGGATGCTGATGTTCCGTGCGCTCGAGCAGAATGATTTGCCGACGGTGCTGGGCTGTGTGGCCGTGGTGGCCACGACCTTCGTGGTCCTGAACGCCGGGATGGAAGGGGTCTACCGGATGCTAGATCCGCGGGTGCGCCCTACGCGGTGAAGCTGGCGTTCAGGTGGTGGATGAGTTGCTGTGCGGTGGTGCTGAAGTACCGCTTCGTCCGGTAGCTCGAAACCCACTGGATGCCGCGCAACGCATTCGTCAAGAACAATTCATCCGCGCGCAGGAGCTCTTGCGGGCTCAGGTTGCATTCATACACCTTCATCCCGGCGGCTTGTGCCACGGCGATGACCGCAGCGCGCATGACGCCACCGACCGGACCGCATTCGAGACCGGGGGTATAGAGCACGCCGTTGCTCGCAAGGAACAGGTTCGAGCGGGTGGATTCGATGATTTGGTGCTGGTCGTTTACGATGAGGGCTTCGTCGAAGCCTCCGGCTTCGGCCCAAACCGCGGACTGGACATACAACGTCGCGGCTAGGTTCTTGAAGTTCGCCAGCGGGTTGAGGGGCTTGCGCATGTCCGTGTAGATGTCCACCTTGAGTCCGCGCTCGTTGAGCACGAATTCGTTGTCTTCCAGCGGCTTCACCGTAGCTACCCAGGCCATTTCGTGGGCGACGGGGAGGTACCGCCCCCCTCCGGAGCGGTAAAATGTGGCCCGGATGTATCCGCCTTCGTGAATGCCTGCCAGGTCCGTCAGTTCCTGCAGCGCGGCCTCGAAGCGCTCTAACGTGAAGCGCTCGGGAACGGCCAACTTGTGGCCGGCGCAGCTGTCCAGAACGCGACCGTAATGCAGTGCCACGTGTCGCGGCCGCCCCTCAACGATGCGGATGGACTCAAAAAAACCGTCAGCGAACGCAAAGGCTCGGGTCGCGAACACCGTCGGCAACCCGTGCACGTCGGTCAATTCTCCGTCCACGAGGTAGTGTTCGGTCGCCGCGGGTGCGGGGGGGATGAAGGTGAGGGACTTCAACATGGCACGCAAGAGGGAAGGGCTTCTACTGCGGCGAGCAGGTCGCCGTTCACAGGGATTTTCACGCCCCGTACCCCCGCACCGGCCGCGGCGTCCAGGTCTCGGTCCTTGTCACCGATCATCCAGGACCGAGCGGCATCGAGGCCGTACCGGGCGAGGGCCCGTTCGATCATCAAGCTGCCGGGTTTGCGGGACAGGCTCTCGCCCGCGTCGGGGTGGTGGGGACTGTAGAGGATGCCGGTGATCGGCGTGTTTTGGGCTGCACATACGGCATGCAAGACGGCGTGGATAGCGCGCACATCGTCATGGGTGTAGAGGCCCTTTGCGATGCCGCCTTGGTTCGTGATCACCACCACGGCGTACCCGGCCGCAGCGCTGGCCTGCATGGCGGCGAGGAAGGTGGGCAGCAACGTGAATGCATCCACGTGCGCCGTGTAGTCGCCGGGGTCGTGGTTGATGACCCCGTCGCGGTCGAGGAAGAGGGCCGGTCGCTTCACAAGGCCGAATCTACGCACAACGGGTTCATCCGATGCGGCTTCCGGGCGGTACTTCATGGTCCGGTGCAAGCAAGCTCACCCCTTCCGCTGAAAGTGAGCCCAGTACCAGGCATCGAGAGAGGACGGGTCCTATTTGGCGCGGCGGGAAGTTCACCACGGCTACGACTTGTCTCCCGACGAGTTCCGCCGGCGCATATCGGTCGGTGATGCGCGCAGACGACCGCAAAACGCCGAGTTCTGGTCCGAAGTCGATGGCCAAACGGATGGCGGGAATGCGTGCCTCCGGAAAGTCGTGCGCCTCGACGACGCGTCCCACCCGCAGGTCGACCCGTTCGAATTCCGCGGGGCTCAGCGGCTGCTCCATGGGAGCGAAGGTAGGCGGCCGGGTGCGTCTTCGGTACCTTTGAAGCATGGAGCAGGGATTCGACTTTCCGGTGTTGACCGGTGAAGCGTGGCGGGCCCTCGCCGGCGATGCGGCGGCGGAGCGTGTGCGGTACGATGGCCTGCGAGTGCCGGTCTGGCTGGACGGCAGCGACCCGCGCGCGACCCCCCACCCGCTGCCTCTAAGGCCAGTGCCGGTCGGAGCGGGCGGCTGGGAAATCGAGCAGAGCTTCGCCGACGCCGCTGCGCTCGGCACGGCCCTCGGACACGGCATCGAGGGCGTCCGGATTCCCGCTTCCGCCCAACGCGACCCCGGCATCGCCCGCCTCCTCGACGGCGTCCACCTGCCCATGGTGGCCATCCACCTCGACGGCGGCGGCGAACCCGGCGTCCTCCTGGATTTCATGGACCTTGCCGCCGGAACCGACGCGTCCGCACTCGTCGGAACGTGCTCGCGGTGCGCGATGCAGCCGGATGCCGACGCCGGCCGGCTCGCGCTCCACGTGGTGGCATGGGCTGCGGTGCTGCCGCGGTTCAGGACGTGGGGGTGCGACGCACTTCCGTGGATCGAAGGGGGGATGGGAACCGTGGATGCGCTTGCCGGCGTGGTGCGCGCGGCAGAGGATGCGCTGATCGGGTTAGAGAAGGCAGGTATCGGGCCACGGGCCGCGGCGGAACGGGCGGTGGTGCGTTGGGCTGTGGATACGGATGTATTGCACGAAGTCGCTGCGCTGCGGGCGCTGCGGCTGTTGTGGGATGCGGTGCTCGAGCGGCACGGGGTAGCGAGGGTGCCGCTGCGGATCGAGGTGCGCCCCGCGATGCGGCGGTGGACGCGGGTCAGGCCCGAGGACAACCTGCTGCGCGTGGTGGCTTCGACATATGCGGCAGTGCTGGGATGTGCGGATGGCATTGAGGCACTTCCGTCGACCGCACGCAGCGCTCCACCGGCGGAAGGACCGCTCAGGTGGGCACGGAACATACAGCATCTGTTGCGCGAAGAGTGCGGGATGCTCCGGTATGCGGATCCTGTGGCCGGAAGTCGGGCGGTCGAGGCGCGGACCTCGGCCCTGATCACAGCGGTGGAGGAGGAGCTCAGTCAGCAGCCTTCGTGGGCTGTTTGGGTCGCACAGAAAGGTCCGGAAGCGGCGTTGCGGCGGGGAAGGGAGGCGTTGAAGTCCGCTCCGTTGTTCTTGCCGGTAGACGTCCCGCGGGGGGAGGATGCGGATCCAGACCTTGTGCATCCGGGCAACGGATTGCCGGTGCCGTTTTTTGTTGCAGATTACCCGAAGTCCTGAGCATGAGCCACTTGCACGAATCCTTCGGGCCCGGTGTGCCGCCGTTTCTCGGAGGGCCGTATCCGACGATGTACACGACGAAGCCGTGGACCATCCGCCAGTATGCGGGGTTTTCGACCGCCGAGGCGTCGAATGCCTTTTACCGACGCAACCTGGCGGCGGGCCAAAAAGGGCTCAGCGTCGCCTTTGATTTGGCCACCCACCGCGGCTACGATTCCGACCACCCGCGCGTGGCCGGAGACGTCGGCATGGCAGGCGTCGCCATCGACAGCGTAGAGGACATGAAGCGCCTGTTCGACGGCATCCCGCTGCGCGAGATGTCGGTGAGCATGACCATGAACGGCGCAGTGCTGCCGGTACTCGCGTTTTTCATCGTCGCTGGAGAGGAGCAAGGGGCCTCGCCGGCCGAGCTCAGCGGAACCATCCAGAACGACATCCTCAAGGAGTTCATGGTCCGCAACACCTACATCTACCCGCCCGAGCC
>CAMCYM010000083.1 GCA_945883885.1 Chryseobacterium gleum | reverse complement strand
CCTTGCCCAGCTTGCGGTGGTCGCGGGCGCGGGCCTGCTCGAGGAGCTCGAGGTACTCGTCGAGGTCGGACTTCTTCGGGAAGGTGACGCCGTACACGCGGGTGAGCTGCTTCTTCGTCTCGTCGCCTTTCCAGTAGGCGCCGGCGAGCGCCATCACCTTCGCGGCCTTCACAAATCCCGTGTGGGGGATGTGCGGCCCGCGGCAGAGGTCGGTGAAGTTGCCCTGCGTGTACAACGTGATGCCGCCGTCTTCGAGGCCTTCGAGCAGGTCGAGCTTGTACTCGTCGCCCTTCTCTTCGAAGTAGGCAACCGCATCTTGCTTCGCGATCTCCTTGCGAACGAACGCATTCTTCGCCTTTGCCAACTCCAGCATCTTCGCCTCGATGGCCGGGAAGTCCTTGTCCGTCAGCGTGTGCTCGCCGAAGTCCACGTCGTAGTAGAAGCCGTTCTCAATCGGCGGACCGACCCAAAACTTCACTCCGGGAAACAACGCCTCGAGGGCCTCGGCCAGCAAGTGCGCCGAGCTGTGCCACATCGTGCGCTTGCCCTCGTCGTCGTTCCACGTCAGCAGCCGCAGCGCAGCATCGCCTTCGAACGGCCGGTTCGCGTCCCGGACTTCGCCGTTCACTTCGGCCGCGAGCACGTTCCGGGCCAGGCCTTCGCTGATGCCCGTCGCCACGTCAAGCGGCGTGGAGCCGGGCGCAACGGCGCGCACGGAGCCGTCGGGGAGCGTTACTTGGATCATGGTCAGCGGATTTTCAGGCGGCAAAGATACGGCCATCCGCCGTGCGCCGGATGTGCCAAACGGTCCGCGCAACCGCCACCTCCGCGCCGTCCGCATCGACGACGGTGGCGGTGCCGTCGAGGACGACGGAGCCGTCGCGGGCGAGGTCCGCCACGGCCTGCGCGAGGCGTTCCGCGGGCCAGTGGGACTGGGCGGTGCAGGTGCTGCTGGCGCGGCGGGTGTAGTCGACCTCGAGGCGCGCCATGACGAGGCGGAACGGGCCGAGCGGCCGAGCGGCTTCGACCAGGCCCAGGCCGGTGGCGAATTCGGCCGCGGTCGCGAGCGCGCAGGCGTGCACGGTGCCGATGTGGTTGCGGTTGCGCCGGCGCCAGGGCAGGACGACCGCGACGGCGGTCCCGTCGGGGCCGGTGGCGACCGCGGCGATGCGGAGGCCATGCGGCGCATTGAAGGGGATGACGCGCCGGAACAGCCAAGACAGCACCGCGGGCCGGCCGGTGCGGGCGCGGTCGAAGGCCGCCTGGAGGAGCCGGTCGGACCTCATCGGGCCGGGGCGACGTGCCGGTCGAGGATGGGCGCGATGGCCGGCGGCGACCAGTCCGGGCCCTTGAGGACCTTGCCGTCGGGGCGGCGCAGCGGAAGGCCGTCCGGCCCGAGCTTCGACATGTTTGAGCGTTGGATCTCGAGGAACACCTCCCCGATGACGTCGCCGAGCCCGTGGCGCAGCAGCGTCCCGCACAGGATGTAGAGTTGGTCGCCGAGCGCGTCCGCTACTTCGACGAGGTCGCCCTGCTCTGCGGCGGCGAGGTATTCGTCGTTCTCTTCGGCCATCAGGCGGTGCCGGAGCCGGGCTTCTTCCGGCGTGAGGGCCGTGACCGGGCCGTCGGCCTCGGGGATTCCGAACGCTGCATGGAATTCAGCCACGCACGCGAGCGCTTCTTGCAAGGTTACCATGGCCGGAAGGTACCACGCAGGCTGGAGCGCGTTAACATGTTTTGCGCAGCGAAACAGAACCCCGCGTTCTGTCGAAAAGTATATTCGCGGGCCATGGAAACAGCACAAGAGTCCACAGAAACACCGCTTTACGTGCCCATGCCCGACATCCGGGCGTTGAACGAACGCATCGCGGCCTCGAGCGGATTCGCGGACGCACTCCGGATGGAGCTCGGAGGGACCGTGATCGGGCAGCGCGACATGGTCGAAAAGCTGCTCATCGGGCTGCTTGCGAACGGGCACGTGTTGCTGGAGGGCGTCCCTGGTTTGGCCAAGACCCTGGCGATCAAAAGCCTCAGCGAGTCGGTGCAGGCCCACTTCAGCCGCATCCAGTTCACGCCGGATCTGCTCCCCGCCGACCTCATCGGCACCATGATTTACAACCAGCGCGAGGAGAGCTTTACGGTCCGCAAAGGCCCGGTATTCGCGAACTTCGTCCTTGCAGACGAAATCAACCGGGCTCCTGCGAAGGTCCAAAGCGCGCTCCTCGAGGCGATGCAGGAACGGCAGGTCACCATCGGTTCTGAGACGTTCCCGCTGCCGGAGCCTTTCCTGGTCTTAGCCACCCAGAACCCCGTCGAGCAAGAGGGCACCTACCCGCTCCCCGAGGCCCAGGTGGACCGGTTCCTGCTGAAGGTGGTCATCGGCTACCCGACGAAGGAGGAGGAACAGCAAATCCTGCGGGCAAACCTCGCTCCCCAGGGACTGCCGCGGCCCCGTGCGGTTGTGACGCCGGAAGACATCCTGAGCGCCCGCGCACTCGTCCGGTCCATCTACCTCGACGAGAAGGTGGAACGCTACATCGTGGACCTCGTGTTCGCGACGCGCCGCCCGGATTCTTGCGGCCTCGGCCACCTCGCGCCGCTCATCAGCTTCGGCGCTTCTCCACGGGCCACCATCGGACTGGGCATCGCCGCGAAGGCCCATGCCTTCCTCGCCCACCGCGGCTACGTCACCCCCGAGGACGTGCGCGCGGTCGCCATGGACGTGATGCGCCACCGCGTCGGAGTGACCTTCGAGGCCGAAGCCGAGAACATCACGGCCGAGCAGATTTTGACCGAAATCATGGACCAAGTCCAGGTTCCCTGATCCCTGCGTGTCGCCGCTGCTGCACCCCTGACATGGAAACCGCCGAGCTGATTTCCCGGGTTCGCCGTGTGGAGCTCAAGACCCGCGGTCTGAGCAACCGGATTTTCTCTGGAGAGTACCACAGTGCCTTCAAAGGGCGCGGCATGGCCTTCAGCGAAAACCGCGAGTACACGCACGGCGACGAAATCCGCACCATCGACTGGAACGTGACGGCGCGGATGGGGCATCCCTACGTCAAAGTGTTTGAAGAGGAACGTGAACTGACGGTGTTTTTGTTGCTGGATGTCAGTGCTTCACAATCTGTAGGTTCGCGCGGACGTTCACGCCGAGAATTGCTCACGGAACTCGCTGCTTTGCTCGCCTTCAGTGCCATGGGCAACAACGACAAGGTCGGGGCCATCCTGTTCACCGACCGCATCGAGCGGTTCATCCCGCCGAAGAAAGGGCGGTCCCATGTGCTGCGGATCATCCGCGAACTCATCGAGTTCACGCCGGAAGGCCTTGCCACCAGGATGTCCGAGGCCCTCGACCACTTCGTGCGCGCAATGAAAAAGCGCACCATCTGCTTTCTCGTATCTGACTTCCGCGACGAGGGGTTTGAGGATGCACTGCGCCGCGCCTCCCGCCGCCACGACCTTGTGGCCTTGCGCGTCGAAGATCCGCTTGACCGGCGGCTTCCGGAGATCGGTTGGGCCTATGTGCAAGATCCCGAGACGGGTGCTGCGGCGTGGATGAACACCTCGCGCCCCGCCTTGCGCCGCCGATATGCCGCAGCCGAGCACGCTCGGGAGGAGGCCCTGCGCGCGCTCTTTGCCCGTTCGGGCGTGGACGCCGCGACGTTGCTCACGGATGCCCCCTATGTCGAACCCCTGTTGCGCTTGTTTGACCGCCGTGGCTAAGCATTTTGCGCTCCTTGGGCTCGCCTTCGGGCTGCTATGGATTCCGCGGCTCGCCGCGGGCCAAACGCCGTCGATTACCGGCGCCCGCGACCTGTTTACGGGCCGGCCCGCCGCCGGCGGCAAGGCGTGGGCCACGGCCACGCTCGACAGCGCCACGTGGGCGCTCGGTGCTCAGGCGACACTGACGGTCGAAGTTCGGCACGACATCACCGCCGGAGCGGGCGGCTGGTCGTTTCCGGCGTGGACGGATTCGCTGCCAGGCGGGCTCGAGATCGTGCGCCCGCTCGGCGGGGACACCGCCGCAGCTGCCGGCCCCGGCGGGGCAGAGTGGATTGTAATCAACCGGCGGTACCTCGTGACGGCGTGGGATACGGGCTTCGCCGAAGTGCCGCCACTGCCCGTTCTGTTCAACGGCGACACGGCGTGGACGGCACCGTTGGCCTACCGCATCGCGGGTCCGGACGTGACGCCCGACACGCCGCCGATGCCGCCTGCCGACCTCATCGACGTGCGTTGGACATGGTGGGAACTGCTGCTCCGGGCGTTGCCTTGGCTGGCGGCGGCGGGTGCGGCGGCGGCGCTGGGCCGGTGGGCCTGGAAGCGGTACCGCCGCCGACAGACCGGAACGGCGGAGGCGCAGGAAGCCGCGGTGGACCTGCAGCCGCACGAGGCGGCGCTGGCAGAACTGGCCCGGATCCAGCGTGAGGCGGCGTGGCGGATGGGCGATGACAAGGGCCACCACGCGGCGGTGAGCGAGGTGCTGCGGCGATACGTCGAAGCGCGGTGGGGCTTCCCCGCCCTCGAGCGGACGACGTTTGAGATACGCCGTGGCCTGCGGGCGCTGCCGATGCGCGAAGAAGACCGCACGTTGCTCGTCGGCGTGCTCGAACTGGCGGACATGGTGAAGTTTGCCAAACTCAGAACGGGCGCAGAAGACCACGAACGCGCCGTCATGCAGGCCATCGCCTTCGTCAAATCCACGGCCCCCGCGGCGGCCACCTCCCCCGATCCAGATTCCGCGCCATGAAAGAGGTGAAGCGCACGGAAGCCTGGGGCCTCGCTCTGGCTACTGCACTGCCCCACGCGGTGGCGCTGGCGGCGGGCGGGGTGCTGGCGTGGTGGGCGGGGATGCGGTTTGAGTGGACGATGCCGGAGGCCGTAGCGGCCGGCGGGGTCGCTGCGGGCGTTTGGGCCGCGGTGCGGGTGATCCGGGTGGCGACGGGGCGGACCGGGGTGCTGGTGCAATCGTGGGGGGCTGGCCTCGCCGCGAAGAGCGGCCACCGGTGGCGCGCAGGCCTGCCAGAACTTCCCCACGCCGCGCGCACGCTGGCTTTGATGAGCCTCGGCACGGCCGCAGCAGGTCCGCAATCGGCGTCGAGCGTCGAGGACCTCGAACGCGAAGGCATCGACATCGTCTTGGCGCTCGACGTGAGCGCCTCGATGCTGAGCAAAGACTTCAAGCCGAACCGGTTAGAGGAAGCGAAGGAGGTCGCGCAGGAGTTCGTCGAAGGACGCCCGCACGACCGCATCGGCGTGGTGGCGTACGAAGGCGAGGCGTTCACGCAGGTACCGCTGACGACGGATACGCGGGTGGTACTCGAGGCCATCGAGGGACTCGAAACCGGCATGCTTGCCCCGGGTACTGCGGTGGGGATGGGGCTCGCAACGGCCGTCAACCGGCTGCGCAACTCGGATTCGCCCAGCAAGGTCATCGTGTTGCTGACGGACGGCGAAAACAACACCGGCAGCATCGAACCGCGCGACGCCGCCCAGCTTGCGGAACTCGAAGGCATTCGGGTGTACACGATCGGCGTGGGCACCGTCGGCAAAGCAAAGAGCCCCGTGCGCAAAGTGGGCAACGAGTTCATCTACGACTGGGTCGACGTGAAAATCGACGAGCCCTCGCTCAAGGCCATCGCTGCGACCACCGGCGGAGCCTACTTCCGGGCGACGAACGGCACGAAGCTGCGCGAGATCTACCGCGAAATCGACACCCTGGAGAAGGCCCGGTTCCAAGTGCTCCGCTACAACCAGCGCACGGAGGAGTTTCGGTTGTTCGGCTTCATTGCCATCGGGGCGCTGTTGGGCGAGTTTTTGTTGCGCATGTTCCCGTTTCGATCGTTGACCTGAGTAGCCATGGAAGCGCTGAAGTACCGCACGTTTGCTACCGCCATCGCTTTGATTTTGAGCGAGCTTTTGTTTTGGGGACTGGTCGTCGCCGCGTGGTTAGGCGTGCGCTCGGCTGCGCCGAACGTGGTGCTGGATCGCCCCGAATGGGTCGGCATCATCGCCTTTCTTCCGGTGGCTACGGCCTTGTTCTTGTGGGCTTTTCATGCCCAAGGCCGGGCCTTGAGCCGGCTGGGCGATGCGCATTTGGTGGCGGAGTTGGTGCCCGCGCTTCGGCCGAGACGGGAGGCGTGGCGTTTTGTGGTTTGGCGCACGGCGCTGGCGTGCGCGACCATCGCCTTGCTCGATCCGAAGATGGGCACGCGGATGGAGGAGGTCAAATCGGAAGGAATCGATGTGTACATCGCTCTGGATGTGTCGAATAGCATGCGCGCAGAAGACGTGGGCATGGACCGTTTGGCCCTTGCACGGATGACGGTGAAACGGCTGCTGAACCAACTCGACGGCGACCGGGTGGGCCTGGTGGTCTTCGCCGGCGACGCGTATGTGCAATGTCCTATTACCACGGACCACGCGGCCCTGCAGCTCTACCTCGACAACGCGGTTCCTGAACTCATCCCCACCCAAGGAACGGCGGTGGGCACCGCCATCGACCTCTGCGTACGCTCGTTCGATGCGGAATCCCCGGCCTCGAAGGCAATCCTCGTCCTCACCGACGGCGAAAACCACGAGGACGATGCCGTCGCAGCCGCCGAGGAAGCTGCTGGCGCGGGCATCGAAGTGCACGCCATCGGGATGGGCAGTCCCGCAGGGGCCCCGGTGCCCGACGTGGACCGGTATGGCCGTGCGCGCGGCTTCAAGACCGACAAATCCGGCACGCCGGTCGTCAGTGCGCTCGACGAAGCCGGCCTCATCCGCATTGCCGACGCAGGCAACGGGACCTTCACCCGGGCAGGCCAAGGTTCCGTCGACCTGAACCCGCTGCTCGAAGCGTGGCAAGGACTGAACACGGCCGAGCTCGCCTCGGTCGCCTTCACCGACTACGTGCACCGCTTCCCCCTCTTCCTGCTGGCCGCCCTTGTCCTCCTCTTCCTCGACACCTTCCTCTCCCTCACCCCCCGCCCGCAACCCGCGACGCGCAGCGGCGCCGGTCCTCAACCCGTGACGCGCAGCGGCGCCGGTCCTCAACCCTCTCCCCTCCTCCTCCTCCTCCTCGCCTCTGCCCTTCCCCTTTCGGCCCAAACCGACCGCGCAAGCAAGGAAGCGCTCGTCGCCGGCACCTCCGCCTACCGCAACGGGGACCTCGCAGGAGCGGCCTCGCTCTTCGGTGCGGGAAAGGGGCATTCCATCCTCGGACCGGTCGCTGCGTACAACGAAGGCCGCGCCTTGATGGATACCACGCGCAAAGCTCCCGGAGCTGAGGTCGATCCAGCAGTGGCCGCGCGCAACGCCGCCGCCCGCAAATCCTTTGAACAGGCCATCGCCA
>CAMCYM010000082.1 GCA_945883885.1 Chryseobacterium gleum | reverse complement strand
GTAGGTCTTCCGGTGCCCGCGGATTTCGGCTTCGTCCCGCATGCCTCCGAGGCTCATGCGCACGTACTCGCGGCCGAGGGCCTTGGCAATGCTCTTGCCGAGGGAGGTTTTGCCGACGCCCGGCGGGCCGTACAGGCACAGGATCGGGGCCTTCATGTTGCCCTTGATTTTCAGCACGGCGAGGTGCTCGATGATGCGCTCCTTGACCTTTTCGAGGCCGTAGTGGTCCTCGTCGAGGATGCGCTGGGCGGCCTTGAGGTCGAAGCGGTCTTCCGTCACCACGTTCCACGGCAGGTCGAGCATCAGGTCCACGTAGTTCGCTTGGACGCTGTATTCTGCGGACTGGGTGTTCATCCGTTCGAGCTTCGTGAGCTCCTTTGCGAAGTGCTCGGCTGCGGCCTCGGGCCAATCCTTCGTCTCCGCCTTCACTCGCCGCTCCGCATTTTCTTGGGCGGCTGGGTTGTTCCCGAGTTCTTCCTGGATCTGCTTGAGTTGCTGGTTCAGGTAAAACTCCCGCTGCTGCTGGTCGAGCTCCCCTTTGACTTTGCGCTGAATGTCCCGCTTGAGACTCAGCATCGTCTTTTCCTTGTGCAGCAGCTCGAGGACGCGGTTTGCCCGGGCCCGGATGCCTTCGACTTCGAGGAGTCCCTGTTTCTCCGTCACCTCGGCGTTCATGTTCGAGGCGATGAAGTTTACGAGGAAGCTGAGGCTGTCGATGCTGCGGATGGCCATGCCCGCTTCCGAAGGGATGTTCGGGCTCAACGAAATGATCTCGAGGGCGAGTTCTTTCAAGCTCTCCATCAAGGCCTGGTGTTCGTTGTCGCGCGGCGGCAGGTCTTCGGCATCGTATTCCTCCACGCGGGCGCGGAGGTAGGGTTCCTCCTGCACGATCTCCACCCACTTGAACCTTTTTTGGCCTTGCAAAATGACGGTCGTTGTCCCATCGGGCATGCGCAGCATCTTCATCACGCGCGCGACCGTGCCGACATGGAACAGGTCCTCGCCGGTGGGCACCTCGATTTCGTCGCTGCGCTGGCTCACCACGCCGACCGGATTGCCCGCTTTGTGCGCGGCCTTGACGAGCCGGATGCTCCGGTCGCGCCCGACGGTGATGGGGATCACGACGCCCGGAAACAGCACCGTATGGCGCAGGGAAAGCAGGGGCAGCGCTTCGGGCACCACTTCGCGGTGCATCGCTTCCTCGTCTTCGCTGGAAATCAGGGGAATAAACTCGTGCTCGAGGTCGCTTTCCACGTCCTCCTCAAATCCGTCGTGTTCGTGCATCATCATGCTCCAAGTTAGGTTGCAGGGATGTGCCCGGGCGCAAGGCCCGTGCCAAACGCACTCCGCGCCAATCTGTCAGACGCCGCTGCAAAATGCTTCCCGCTCCGGCGCTGTGCCGGCATGGCAGGCTGCAAGGCGCTCCCGCTCCTCCGCGGAAAACCCCACCCCGCGCCGGGCCATCATCCGTTCGGCGGTCCGCAGCACCGCGTCCAGATCGGCGGATTGCCACTGACCCGGGCCGCCCCACACGAAGGACGGGAGGTGCTTCGGCGGGAGGCCCGGCCCGAAGATTTGGGCCCCCGGGCCGATGACCGTGGCGGTGTTGAGGGTGGTTCCGATGCCGCATTTCACGTGATCGCCCATCAACACGCCGCAAAACGTCCGGCCCGACGGCTGCTCGCTGTGCGCCGACCGGCGGTACATGCGCAGCTCACCATAGGTATTCTTGAGGTTGCTGGTCGTGGTCCCCGCTCCGAGGTTGCACCAAGCGCCGAGCACCGAATTGCCCACGAATCCGTCGTGGCCTTTGTTCGTGTATCCGACGATGACCGTATTCGAAACTTCGCCGCCGATGCGGCATTCGGGACCGAAGCTGCACGGGCCGTAGACCCGCG
This sequence comes from Chryseobacterium gleum, assembly GCA_945883885.1. Lineage (GTDB taxonomy): Bacteria > Bacteroidota > Bacteroidia > Flavobacteriales_D > Sanyastnellaceae > CAMCYM01. The sequence continues at coordinate 5,470 of CAMCYM010000082.1, read as the reverse complement.
CGCCCATCTTCAGGATGCTTCCCGGGCCGAGGGCCAGCGGGCCGCGCACGGATGCACCTTCCGAGATTTCTGCCCCTGGACCCACCACGATGGGGCCGGTTTCCGTATTGAGGGTGCACGCGATGAGCCGCGCCGAAGGAGCCAAGAACAAGCGGTCTGCGGGGCCGATGAGGGTCACGTGGTCGGGCAGGGCAGGAGCCGCCTCGGCTCCCCAAACCCCGCACAAGCTGCCCAGATCGGCTTCCAGGGCCTCCCCGCACCGTTCAAACAGGTCCTCCGGCGTCCGGAGCATGTCCGGCACCCCATCGAGTTCGACGGCTGCGACCCCTTTGCCGCGGTACCCCAGCATGGTGCCGCCGTGTTCGAGCCGGGTCTCAGGTGCGAGCCCTTGAACCGCAGCCACCGCTTGCCGGGATGGCACCCACCGCGCATTCAGGTGGTACTCCAGGGACGACCCGCCCAGCAATCCCTCCCAAACCTCCCGCAGCGGCCGACCGCCCCACGGCAGGTCCGCCACGGAGCGCACGACGTTCAGCGGATAGAAATCCTGTGCGGCGGCATCCTCAAAAAAGTGCACACGTCCCATGCCTGCGAAGGTAGCGCGAACAATTCAGGCCGTCCGAGTGTAATGCCGGTTGTGGACCAGCAGTTTTCCATCCGCGACCTCGAGCAATTCTCGGGGGTCAAAGCCCATACCATCCGGATGTGGGAACAGCGGTATGCCTTGCTCACGCCGCAGCGCACGTCCACGAACATCCGCTACTACACCGGCGAGGACCTGAAGAAGTTGCTGTGCGTCTCGCTGCTGCTGGAGCACGGCCACAAGATCTCTTCGGTTGCGCAGTTGGGGCCCACGAAGTTGGCCGATTCGGTCGGGACCCTTGCGGCGGAAAACGATCCGGCCGCGCGCGATGCGCTGTTGAAGGTGGCGATGTTGCAGTTCGATGAAGTCGCGTTCCGCCACGTGGTCGGCCAATCCGAAGAAGCGATGGGGTTCGATCGCACGGCGACGGAGGTGCTGCTGCCCTTCCTGTCGGGCATCGGCCGGATGTGGCTTTCGGATGCGATTTGCCCTGCGCACGAGCATTTTGTGAGCCATTTGGTCCGCGAGTATTTCATTGCGCATGCGGCTTCGTTGCCTCCTGGATCGGGGCAAACCCTCGTGTTGTATCTGCCCGAGCGTGAAATCCACGACATCGGACTGTTGTACTTGCACGCACTCGCCAAATCCCGGGGCCAGCATTCCATCTACCTCGGCGCGAACGTCCCGATGGAAGACCTGGCCGAGGTCGCCCGCACCTTCCCCGGGGCCACGTTTGTGGCTTCGTGCACGGCATTTCCCCTCCCCGACGGCGCGGGAGACTACGTGACGGCGATTTCGCGGACCTTGCCCGAGGGGCACCGCGTTTTTCTTTCCGGCCGTATGTTCGATGGCATCGAAGCCCCGCATGGCGTGTGTTTGCTTCCGAATGGGCTCGCACTGACGCAGGCACTTTTCCAGTGACCCCGGCGTTTGTTTAAACTTTGTGAAAAAACATTGAACAGAAAGCACCGATCGGGGGATTTTTGTTCAACCTTTGGCTCACAAGATTAAACAAGTCATGGGAACGCTCGAATTCAACTCGCTGCTGGTGCACAACTCAGAGTTCTTGAAGGGATTTGCGCTCGGCTTCACCCGCGACTCCCAAGACGCGGAAGACCTCGTCCAGGACACGCTGGTGAAAGCCATGCGGTACCGCGACAACTTCCGGGAAGGCACGAACATCCGCGGATGGCTCTACACCATCATGCGGAACATCTTCATCAACAACTACAAGCGCAAGCGGTTCCAAAACACGGTCGTGGACACCTCGGAAAACCAGGTCCACCTCCACGCCGGCGCCGCCCCTGCCATGGACACGGTCACCACCGTGATCCACACGGGCGACATCGAGCGGGCCATCGCGAACCTGAAGCCCGAGTTCCGCATCCCGTTCACCCGGTTCGTAGAAGGCTACCACTACGACGAAATCGCTGCGGAAATGGGCATCCCCATGGGCACGGTGAAGAGCCGCATCTTCCATGCGCGGAAGAAGCTCGCAGCGGAGTTGGCGGACTTCCGTTGAACGACATTTCTTGAGGAAAGGCAACGTTCTGCCTACCTTTCGCGTCAACCTGCAGGAGAACGCCTCAACCATGACTCGATTCCTGCGTACTGCGCTTTTTTTGTGTGCCGCGGTGACTGCCGCGAACCTTCCGCTGCGTGCTCAATTCCAGGTGACTACAGGGCTTACCTTGGAGGAGTACGTGAATGACGTCCTGCTCGGCAGCGGCGTTCAAGCTTCGAACATTACCCTCACCGGAAGCAACTCCCAGCTCGGCTACCTCACGGGGGGCGGGGATGCGTTTTCTGTGGAAGCGGGACTTGTGTTGAGCAGCGACCTCAGCGACAACATCGATTGCGCAGGGGCGGGTTTTTGCGCGGATTGTTTGGGGTATGGATTCTCGGATCCGGACCTGCTCAGCATCGCAAACTCTGTTCCGGGCATGATCGGACAGGGGTTCTCTGTCAGCGGTGTGACCGACGGATGTGTGCTCGAGTTCGACTTCATCGCAGCGGGGGACACCGTACGCTTCAACTACGTGTTCGGTTCCGATGAATACCCGATGGCTACCTACAATGCGGCCTCGGGGACGTGGAGCTATTCTGGAGGCTGGGTGAATACGGCGTACAACGACATCTTCGGCTTCTTTCTCAGCGGACCGGGCATCACAGGGCCGTACGACAGTCCAGCGGGCTTTCCCGGGGGCGCGGTGAACATTGCCGGTGTGCCCGGCACCGACCCCACCTTGCCCATCACCATTTCTTCGGTCAACCAACTGCTGAACTCCGATCTATTCGTTCCGGTGGACGGCGGCGGCAACGGAGAGCCGCCGTGCATCAACGGTTACACCATTCCCCTCACGGCGGAATACCCGGTGCAATGCGGTGAGACCTACCACATCAAGCTCGCCATTGCGGATGGCACGGATACGGCGCTCGAATCCATCGTCGTCCTGGAGGAAGGCTCGTTTCAGTCGAATGCGGTGGTGCAAGTGGACCTCAGCATCGACGTGGGTGGACCTGACGCGAACACCATCTACGAGGATTGCGGAACGGCCGTGCTTTCGTTTGAGCGACCCATCCTCACGAACCTCGCCATTCAGGAAATGGTGTACTTGAATTATACCGGGAGCACCGCCATCAATGGGGTGGACTTCGGACAGCCACAGCCGAACGGCACACTGCTTCCGCTCCCCGACTCTGTGGTGTTTGCCCCGGGTGTCCAAGAAGTGTCGTTCTCGCTCGTGGCAGCCATCGACGGCATCGCAGAGGGTCCCGAGCAGGTCATTTTAGAAATCGAGAACATCGCCGCGTGCAACGGCGGTGGGTTGACTTCCTACTTCGAGTTCACTGTCGCGGAGAATCCGCCGCCGTTCGTAGTGACGGGGTTTGATGGCACGATGTGCGCCGGAACGGAGTTGCTCGTTTCTCCGACGGTTACCGGCGGTTACGGGAATTACACATTCAACTGGGTATGTACCGGAGCGACAACGGAGGAGTTGTTGATTGCGCCTGCGTCCGATTTCGACTGCATGGTCATCGTGGGAGACACCTGCGGGATGCCCTCAGAATCGGTCAACATCCATGTGGACGTGTTGACCTTCCCGCCCCTCGACGCGGACATCAACCCGAACCAGGTCACCCTCGAGTGCAACGGATTCGCTTCGGTGACGGGGTCGGCTACCGGAGGGGATGGGATGTATGAATACGCGTGGACGGACCAGGACGGAAATGCGTTGCAGAGTTCGTGGTGGAATCCTTCGGCCCTCGACCTCTACACGTGGAACAATGCAGACGAGGTGCACTTGTTTGTCATCGATGGATGTGGCTTTGTATCTGAAGATTCGATTCCGGTTTCGTACAACATTCCGCCCATCCAGGTGACCGTGGATCAGACGGTAGAAGCGCTCTGCAACAACCCGTTCGTGATCCAGTCTTCGGCCACGGGCCAGGCTCCCTTCAACTACACGTGGTTGCTGGGGGGGCAAGTGCTCGCGTGGACGCAGAATTTGGCCTACACCTCCACCGCAGACCTCGCGCTGACCCTCAATGTTTCCGACGGCTGTGGCCAAATTGAAACCGTCCCCGTCGCCGTCGACATCACCTCACCGCCGGTCATCGCCTCGCTCCCCACGGGACTCGAGGGCCCGTGCACTCAGGTGTTCAACGTGCCAGTAACCATCACGAGCGGCAGCGGTGGCTACTCGTATGTTTGGACCCAGGATGGACAGCCCATCCCCGGCGGTTCCGCCATCCAACTCAGTTCGTTTGCCGATACGGAACTGACGGTCACGGTCACGGACGGCTGCGGGGAAACGGCTACCGTGAATACGGAGATTTCCATCGTCAACCCGCCGTTGATCATTGATTTGGGTGAGGACCTCTTCGCTTCGTGCGTCGACCTTACGACCATCGTTCTCGACATCCTCAGCGGCGCAGGCGGCTACTCGTACAGCTGGTCCGTGGACGGAGTTCCCGCGGGCACGGCGGCTGAGCTCGAGCTGCAGTCCTTCGTAACTGTCCCGGTCGAAGTGGCCATCGAAGACGGATGCGGCGGAAGCGAAGTGGACCAGCTCACGTACCACATTCCCGATATCCCGGTGGAGTTGACGGTGAGCCCGGACGTAACGATTTGTGCGGGGGATGGCGTTTCGATCTCCGCGGCGGCGACGGGCGGAGAGGAGGGATTCGTGTACGAGTGGACGAGCCTCGGGGCCTTCGGACCCGACCTCTACCTCACGCCATCCCAAACCGCGACCTACCCCGTGCAGGTCTCGGACATCTGCGGCCGCACGGTCGAAGATGCCGTCACCGTGGGGGTGCAGTACCTCTTCAGCGGATTCCAGGTGGCGCTGAACGACGAGGGTGCGCACCAGTTTTGGGCGGCGCCCACGCCGCCCGAGCCCTTCCCCGGCGCGTACACCTACGCGTGGGACTTCGGCGACGGCAGCACTTCCGACGAGGCGAACCCTGTGCACCTCTACGACGGCCTGGATTCCTACACGGCCACGCTCGGTGTCACCACCGAAATCGGCTGCACGGACACGGCGTACACGCTCATCCAGGGGCCTGCCCTGTTCTATGTGCCGACGGCGTTCTCCCCGAACAACGACGGCATCAACGACGCCTTCCGCATCTACGGTGCCCAAATCGAGTCCTTCACCTTGCACATCGTCGACCGATGGGGCGGCGAGGTCTTCTCCACTTCTTCGTTCGACGAGGTGTGGACGGGGGCCGTGCAGGGCGGAACGCACTATGCCGCGAACGGCATCTACCACTGGACCGCGGTCGTGAAGGCCTTCGGTACAGAAGCCGAAGAACGTTCAGGGGTCATTCAGTTGATTCGTTGAACGTCTGCGCGTAACATTGCCCGATGCAACAACGTGT
>CAMCYM010000081.1 GCA_945883885.1 Chryseobacterium gleum | reverse complement strand
ATTGCTGGGGCCCAATTGAATGCGGGGCATCTGGCTGCACTCGAGCGGGATTTGCCACCAGGTGCTCTTCTGGCGCTGGGCGGTATCGGGCAGCAGCAGTTGGATGCGCACTTGGTGGCGATGGGCTTGGGTTGGGGCGTGCGGGTAGGCTTGGAGGACAACATCTACTGGGACCGCCGCCGCGAGCACATCACTCAGAACCTGCACCTTTTGGGGAGGATTCATGCCTTAGCAAACCTCGCGCAACGTCCGGTGATGTCGGCAGCCGCATTAGGCAAGATGGGCTTTTACAACCGCCTTCGGTAGGATGGCATTCGATTTGACCTTGTTAGGCTTCAGTCCCGTGAGCTCTCCCGTCCTGGCAGAACTCGCTGCAGAAGCGTGGGCGGTGCCTGCCGAGCGGTTGCGGATCCAAATCGTTCACAACCTGCCTATGCCGGTTGAACACGGCTGGCCTGAAGGCTGGCCTGAACCGTCTCTTATCGATTTGGCTCGGTGGCGACCGGGGCCCAAGGATGGAATCACCATGCCGGGCGTTATGCACGAGCCTGCCGTTTCAGAGGTGATGAAGGCGGTGATGGCGGCCACGGATTTCGACTTTTCACACCTCGGGGTCATTGTGCATCCGAGTGCATCCATTGCTCCGTCCGCACAGCTCGGACCCGGCACGTGGGTTCACGCGATGTCGACGGTTGCAGCGTTCAGCCAGCTCGGACCTTGCTGCCACGTCAATCGAAATGCTTCTGTCGGCCACCACAACCTGTGGGGCGCTTTCTCCCGCATCAATCCCGGTGCGCATACGGCCGGGCTTTGCCAAATCGGGGACCGGGTGACCATCGGGATCGGTGCAGCCCTGCGCCAGGGCGTTCACGTGGGAGACGGCGCCACCGTGGGCGGAGGAAGCATGGTGTTGAAACATGTTGAGGCAGGCGCAACGGTGGTTGGGAACCCTGCCCGGCCCCTGGTCAAATCGGCCCCAAACTGAAGGCAAAGGTCAAGACGCAAAGTCGGTCACTGCGCGGATGACGGTGTGGATTTGGTCCTCCCGCATACCCGGCCAAATCGGCAAACTCACCATCTCTGTGGCCCACCGCTCGCTGACAGGGAATGCTCCCTCTTTGTAATTGAGGGACATACATGCTTCTTGACGGTGCGGTGGGATGGGATAATGGACCAAATGTTGGACACCCGCAGCATCGAGCAACTGCTGCAGACGAGGTCGATTTGCCACCCGCACGACGTAGAGATGATGCACAGGATGTGCGCCCGTCCGATGGGGCAAAATCGCCACACCTTCTAAGGACTGAAAGGCAGCATCATAGGTGTGGGCAATGGCTTGACGTTCCAGGTTCCACCGGTCTAGATGTCGAAGCTTCACCCGCAAGAACGCCGCCTGCAATTCGTCGAGCCGCATGTTGTAGCCGGCCTCGGTGTTCACGTACTTCTCCCGGCTTCCGTAGTTTCCGAGTGACCGGGCTTGCTCAGCAAGTTCTATTGAATTCGTGGTGACCGCGCCACCATCGCCCAAGGCGCCCAAGTTCTTCCCAGGATAGAAACTTGTTGCATTCACCAGGCCCCAGCTGCCGGTAGAACGACCGTTCCAAGTGGCACCTTGTGCCTGGGCATTGTCTTCGAGCACCACGAGGTTCAGCTCTTCAGCCACTGCCATCACCTCGACCATATTCACCGGATGCCCGAAAAGATGCACAGGCATCACGGCGCGCGTTCTCGGTGAACAATGGGCAGCGAGCGTTGCGGCATCCAGCAGTCCGGTTTCCGGATGTGGATCTACCAGGACGGGCCGTGCCCCCACATGCATCACCGCAAGCACAGAGGCGATGTAGGTGTTTGCGGGCACAAGTACCTCATCTCCTGGACCTACTCCAGCCACTTCTAACGCAAGCCTTAGCCCATCGAGTCCGTTGCTGCAGCCGACTGTCGCCTTGACGCGATTGTAGGCTGAAAATTCTGCCTCGAAGGCTTCCAGTTCCGGCCCACGCACGAACCAGCTTGCAGCCATGACACGCTGGTAGGCGGCATCCAGTTCTTCTCGGATAGGCTGCATAGAAGCATGCAGATCCAGGAAGGGAACGTTCATGCCTGGCTTTTGAGCTGTTTGAACGCAAGAAATTCGTTCCACGAACGGATGTAATCATCCTCGGAGAACAGATCTGATGCGAGGACCAAACACACCGCATCCGCCGAAAATACCCGCAAATCCTTCCAAACGCCAGCGTGGATGATCAAGCCCGCATCCGGACGGTTCAGCTGAACGACTCGTTCGTTTCTCCCGTCTTTGAGGCACACTTCGAAAGACCCTTGCACAGCCATCATAAGCTGCATCAAATCGCGGTGCGCATGATCTCCACGGATTACTTCAGGGCCTGCGCTGTGCATGTAGTATACCCGGTGCACCGAGAAAGGCAACACCCCGGCGGATGTCCACCCCTGTTCGCAGGGCGGCAATCCGATGAGGCGGCAATCCGCCGTTTGCGTGATTCGCGCATCCTTCATGCCGCGCCCAGAATGCGCACTGTGAACGCCCCTTCAGCGGTCACGTTGAACCGATGACGCACCGAAGGAGCTAGGTAGATCCCCTGATGTGGCCCTTTCAAGAGGTACATTGTGCTGCCACCTTCAGGACATTTCACATGTACTTCAATCTCTCCCGCTAAGGCTAGAATGATTTCCTCACGGCCTATTCCACTTCCTTTCTCTGCGCCCCAAATCACCTGCTCGATGGCAAAAGGGCACCCCTTGCCCTCCTCGATGAATGCGAGTTGGCCACGGTGATCTACGACCTGATCGAGGACTAGAAGTTCAACGCGGGAGTGCATGAGCTGGGAAAAGCCGCTTTCGCAGGAAGTGTTGTGAATAGTCAAAAAAACCGCGCAGCGCGGCCTTCGGTACTTGAGGTGTGGATTCTACCAACAAACGGTACGCTGCACGGCGGTGCGGGGTTTCAAAGTCTGTTATCTTGGACCAATAGTACCTCCAGCAAACGCGGAGTACTTCCTCGTTGGCCACCAAGCCTGAGTCCAGAAGGATGAGTTTCGCCCGCAGGGAATCCAGAGCAACCCGAGAGGCTTGTTTGATCTGCACCGAATTGCTGGTGCGGCGGTAATCCACCCAAACTTCCGGCACGTAAGCAAATTTGCACCCGGCCTTTAGAAGACTGAACCACAGCGGATAATCCTCAATCAAGTACGACGTATCGTATCCGACGCGTACGAGCCACTCGCGCCGGATGGTGGTGGTCATCGCGGTGAGGATGTTGTCGTGCAGCAACTGTCTCGCAAACAATGCAGAATCGATGGTGCCGTCCGGGAGCACAGGCCCTTCCCAGCCGCGCGTCAATCCGAGGGGGCGCTCTGTCCCATGTTCAAACATGGCAGCTAACCCGAACAAGACCCCCACGTGAGGATGCGCATCCATCCACTCAACAGATCGCTTCAACCGTTCGGGTCGCATCCGGTCATCGGAGATGCCGATGTAATAGGTTCCTCTCGAACGTTCAAGGAGCGCCTGACGGGTGGCTGCAATCCCGCGGTTCTGAGGGCTTACTTCGAGGGTACACGCATAGCAATGCGCTTCGATGTAGCCCCGAATCAACTCGACACTGTCATCGGTGGAAGCGTCATCGAGGATCAGGTGCTCCATTGATTCGAAAGCGTTCTTCGAAATGGAGTCCATCGTCTCTAAGACTTCCCTGCCCGTGTTGTAAACCGCGGTAACGACGCTGACTTGCATGGTGTATGCCCCGAGGTACGCAGTTGCTCAGGGTGAGGTTGCACATCGAACTCGTCTATCGGTCGATGAGGACTTCCCTTGGGGCGCGAATCAGAGTTCGCCTGCTTGAACACGAGTTCAGCACACAAAACGGCTCGGAAAACCTGTTGAGCTCAACACGAACAGGTCACCGCGCGAAACAGCTCAGCGAAACCCGCAGCCTGTCAGATGGAGCAGGCTGCTCCGTTGAATGCAATCAACCGCCCTTCTTCGCGCCGGCCACCCGCGTCGGGGCTTTCGCCGGAGCGCTTTTCGCGCTGGCCTTCGGTGCCGTTGACTTCGGCGCAGCTTTCGTGCCCGACGACTTCGCGCCCTTCGTTCCTTTCGCTGCCGCTCCGGGCTTGGCCGCCGGAGCCGCCACTGCCGCAGTGGCTTCCGCCTCAGAACCGCCCTCCGCAGCCGCGTCCGTCGCTTCGAGGTCTTCGCGCATCTCGAGCGGGAACGCCCCTTGCGCGATCAGCGTGTTGTACCACTGAATCAGCTTCTTCAAGTCGCTGTTGTACACGCGGTTGTGGTCAAGTTCCGGAATGATGGCGTCGATGAACGCACGCAACTCACCGGCCTCTGCGCGGTGGTCGATGCCTTGCGCGCCCTTCAAATGATCATGCATCCGCGTGAGTACGTGGCGGATGTGCAGATCGTCCCCGGTCGTGAACATCGTAATGTCGCCGAGCGAGCTGACGCGCACCGTGCCGGGAATGCTCATCCGCTTGCGGTCGAGCATCGATTCCACCACGAGGGTTGTGCGATTCGACGAGAGGATCTTGAAGAGGCCGGGCTTGCCGGCGATGGCGAGAATGTCCTGAATGACCATGCTGAACGTGGGTTGCCTGAAGGGCGCAGCGAAAATAGACAACTTTCACCGGCCCGCACCGGCCTGTTCTTCCTTTCGGTAGCCCGGAAGTTCCCGCAGTGGCTCGCCCGTCCGGCAATCCCACGCCCGGTGTTCCAGTCCGTTCGACACGATCACGACGGCCGCCGGCAAGGCCAAACGGTAACGAAGGGCCTGGTCGAGCGTGGTTTGGCCCAACCCCACCGCAGGCCGCTTGCACTCCACGAGCACCAGCGCCTTCCCGTGCGGATCGAAGCACACCAGGTCCGCCCGCATCTGCAACCCATTGACTTCTAACGGCACCTCCGCAGCCATGCACCCCGCCGGATACCCCAGCCCCGCCCGCAAATACGCCGCCCAATGCTGCCGCACCCACTCCTCCGGCTCGAGCGCCACCCACCGCTTCCGCACGAGGCACAGCACGTCCTCGCCGCCCCCCGCCCTTCCCGCGGGACGGCGCCGCAGCCCGTCAATGGCCGGCAGATTCAAGGTGGGATACATTGCAGTGTGAGGGGCGCTTCGCGCCGAGGGATTAAGGTTCAGGGTTCAGGGGCGCTGCGCGCCGAGGGAGCAGGGTTGAGGGGCGCTTCGCGCCGAGGGTTGAGGGTTGAGGGGCGCTGCGCGCTGAGGGTTGAGGGGCGCTTCGCGCCGAGGGATCAGGGGCGCTTCGCGCCGTGAATCTTCGTTCGGGTCGAATCTCGCAATTTCTCGCCCCACATCCTATCCACCGCCCTCGTCCCTCAATCTCAATCTCAATCTCAATCTGTTCCCTCAATCTGTTCCCCTCACGCCAGTCCATGCACCGTCCCGTCCGGGTCGACGCGCATGCCGGCGGATGCGGGGCGGTCGGGGAGGCCGGGCATCCGGAGCATCGAGCCGGTGATGGGGATGAGGAAGCCCGCGCCGGCGGCGACTTCGAATTCGCGGACGGTGATGCGGAAGCCGGTGGGGCGGCCGATGCGCGACTCGTCGTCCGTGAGGGACTTTTGGGTTTTCGCCATGCAAATGGGCAAGCGGTCGAGGCCGAGTTGCGCGAATCGGGCGGCTTGGGTGGCGGCTTTCGGGGCCCAATCCACGCCGTCGGCGCCGTAGATCTGGGTGGCTACTGCATGGATTTTGGCCTGCAAATCGTCCTCGAGCGCGTAGGTGTGGCGCAGGGAGATGGGGGTGGGGGAGGCTGCCGCGACGACCGCCGCGGCCAAATCCACGGCGCCCTCGCCCCCGAGCGCCCACGACCGGTTCAGCGCGGCCGGGACCCCGAGCGCGGCGCACGCGTCGAGGACCGCGGCCTGTTCTTCGGGCGCATCGCTCGCGAAGGCGTTGAGGGCGACGACGACGGGGAGGCCGAAGCCGGCGAGCGATTCGAGGTGGCGTTCGAGGTTCGGGAGGCCCCGGCGCACGGCGTCGGCGTCGGGGGTGCCGAGGTCGGCGAGGCGGACGCCGCCGTGGTACTTCAGTGCACGCACGGTGGCGACGACGACGGCCACGCGCGGTGCGATGCCGCCGGCCCGGCACTTGAGGTTCAGGAACTTCTCCGCACCGAGGTCGGCCCCGAAGCCCGCTTCCGTGACCACCCAGTCGGCATAGCTCATCGCCATTTTCGTGGCAAGCAGGCTGTTCGTGCCTTGGGCGATGTTCGCGAAGGGCCCGCCGTGGATAAAGGCGGGGCTGTGTTCGAGCGTTTGGACCAGGTTCGGCCGGATGGCGTCGCGCAGGAGCAGCGTCATGGCCCCGGCCGCCTCGAGGTCGCCGGCAGTGACGGCCGTCCGGTCGAACCGGTCGCCCACATAAATGCGCTCCAGCCGCGCGTTCAGGTCCGCCAAATCCCGGGCCATGCACAAGATTGCCATGACTTCTGAAGCCGCGGTGATGTTGAAGCCTGCCTCCATCGGCACGCCACCGGATTTGCCACCCAGGCCCGTGACGATGGACCGCAGTGCGCGGTCGTTCATGTCCATCACCCGCTTCCAAACCACCGATCGTGGGTCCAGTCCTAGGGTGGATTTGGTCGATGCAATCGCATTGTCTATCAACGCGCTGAGCAAGTTGTTCGCCTTCTCGACCGCCGCGAAATCGCCCGTGAAATGCAGGTTGATGTCCTCCATCGGCACGACCTGCGCGCGTCCGCCGCCCGCCGCTCCGCCCTTCATCCCGAACACCGGGCCCAGCGACGGCTCGCGCAGCGCCGCCGCAGCCCGCACCCCGATGCGGTTCAGCCCGTCCGTCAGCCCCACGGTCGTCGTCGTCTTGCCCTCACCCGCCGGGGTAGGGGACAGGGCCGTGACGAGCACAAGTCGCGCTTTTTCAATATGTTCCTCTCGAAGTAGTTCCAGTGGCAGCTTCGCCTTGTACCGGCCGTACGGCTCGATTGCATCGCTTGCGATGCCGAGTCGCTCTGCCACCGCCCCGATGGGCCGGGGCGTCGCTGAACGCGCAATCTCGAGGTCTGTCATGGCTGCTTGCTCTTCATGGATTCCCGCGAAAGTAGGCACCTTTGCAGCCATGACCCACCACCCCGAAGGCCTCGCCCGCGACCTCATCGCGGACCTCTTGCGCGCCTCCGACCCCGCCCGCGCTGCCCACGGCGCCGGCTACCACCCCACCGCCCTCACGCTCTGCGGCGCCTCGGTCCCCGCCCTCCGCTCCGCCCTGCGCACCCACCGCTCCGCACTCCGCGCCCTCCCGCCCCGCGACCGCGCCGACCTCGCCGCCCTCCTCGTCCACTCGGGCCTCTTCGAAGCCGCTGTCCTCGGCCACCTCCTCCTCGATGGCGACCACGCGGCCTTCGCAACGCTCACCCCCACCGACCTCGACCGCGGCCCCGCCGGTCTCGGCGCCCACGTCGACAACTGGGTCCTGACCGACACCTTCGGGCCGCTCGTCCTCGGCGTGTGCTGGCGCACAGGCGTCATCGGCGATGGTTTCATCGCCC
>CAMCYM010000080.1 GCA_945883885.1 Chryseobacterium gleum | reverse complement strand
CGAGCAATCGGAACACAGCGATTGCGATTTACTTGTTGAGTTCAACGCACCGGTAGGCATGGAGTTCATCCGTTTGGCATATGAACTTGAGGACCTCTTGGGAATGTGCGTGGACCTGGTTTCCAGAGGAGGGGTAAAACCGCAGTATTTCGCTGCCATTGAGCCAGACTTAATCGATGTCTAAGCGGGAGGACGCACTTCTCGTGGCAGATATGTTGGAGGCGTGTGAACGCATCCTGAGCTACACAAAACCCTCGAATAGCTTCGACGAACCCATTGTGAGAGATGCAGTTGCGCGCAACTTGGGAATCATAGGAGAGGCTTCAAACAGATTGAGCGACGCCTGGAAATCCGAACATCCTGAAGTTGCTTAGAACGAGATTCGTGGATTCCGGAATAGGTTGATTCACGAGTACTTCGGCGTAGATTTTTCGGTAGTACGAGCGATTGTCGAGACTGAAATTCCCGAACTCCTCCTTCACCTCCGCCGCTGGACCTCCTAGTTTAACTGAGTCACCTCAACCTCATCCCTTCGCGGCAAAGCCGCGCCTCAACCTCAACCTCAACCTCAATCTCAATCTCAACCTCAACCTCAACCTCAACCTCAACCTCAACCTCAACCTCAACCTCAACCTCCATCCCCCCTACTTCACCAACCGCATCCGGATTGCCGCCAGTTTCGCCTCTGTCTCCTCCCACTCTGAAGCCGGGTCTGAGCCTGCAACGATGCCACCGCCCGCGTGCAGCAACACACCGCCCGCGACCCACTCCATGCAGCGGAGGTTGACATAGAACCGCGACGAGGTCGGCAGGGTGACCCCGAGGAAGCCGGCATAGTATCGGCGAGGGAGGCGCTCGAGGCGCGCGATGAGAGACAGGGCTGCGGCGAGGGGCGATCCGCCGACGGCGGGGGTGGGATGAAGTCGGCGCACCAGGTCCGGAAGGGCGCCCGCGAAGGCAAAGCGGATGCGCGATTCGAGGTGGGCCAGGGGTCCGTAGATGCGGTCGATGGCCTCGGTGACGTGGACGGATTCGGCGCCGGCCTCGCGCAAAACGTCCGCGATGTAGCGGGTGACGACCGCCTGCTCCGCGCGTTCCTTGTCCGTCCAGTGGTCGCGGTCGGCAGCGCGGCGGGTGGCCGCGAGGGAGACCGTTTCGCAGGTGGCGCCGTCCGATTTGAGGAGGAGCTCGGGCGTTGCGCCGAGCCAAACCCCGCACACCGGATGGGCCACGAGGTACACGAAGGCGTCCGGGTGGTCGGCACATTTGGCCCGAAACACCTCCTCCGGCGGCAAGGCCTCCGACGCCGGCACGAACTCCACCCGCGCCAGCACCACCTTGTCGAGCTCGCCCGACGCAATCCGCTTCAGCCCCTCGGCGATGGCCGCTTCATGCTCCCCTCGCCGCGTGCGGTCCGCCCGGTCCATCCCGCCTGCACCGGCCACTCCCAGCGTCCCCGGCTCCGGCCACTCCGCCTCTTCGACGACCCCGCGCCAGGCACACAGCGGCGCCCCGTCACCGGCGGCAAACGGTCCGAAATGGAAATGCGCATCCCCTTGCGGATCAAAGCGCAAGGTGCAGACCCGGTCCTCGCCCGGCGCCCTCCACCACACCCGCGGCTCACCCATGGGCCGGGACGAGCATCACCGTCAATCGCGACGTACACACCAGCGCTCCCCCGTCGTCCACGATGTCGATGTGCCAAACGTGCAACCGCCCACCCCGGTGCGCCAGCCGCGCCGTCCCGTGGACCCAGCCGCTCCGCACGCCCCGCAAGTGGTTCGCATTCACTTCGATACCCACTGCATGCCGGCCCTCGCGCGCGGCAATGTGGTGGCTGCCGACGGAGCCGAGGGTTTCTGCAAGCACCACACTCGCCCCCCCGTGGAGCAGGCCGTACGGTTGGTGGGTGCGGTGGTCGACCGGCATGCGCCCTGTCACCCGTTCATCGCTGACTTCCAGCACTTCCAGACCGAGAACATCCGCGATGTTCGGCCGCCGCTCTTGCACCGGTTCGTCTTGCATGTGGGGTGTAAATTTGGCCAAAAGTAACCCCACCGTGCCCGATCCGCCCCCCTCCCCCTCCCGTCCGCACCTCCTGCTCGCCGAGGACGATCCCGCACTGCGCCGCATGCTGCGCCTCAACTTCGAGCTCGAGGGCTACCATGTCGTCGAGGCAGCAGACGGGCCCTCCGCCCTCGAAGCGGTGCGCACCCGCCGCATCGACTGCGCCGTGCTTGACATCATGATGCCGAAGCTCGACGGACTGGCGGTTTGCACCACGCTCCGCCTCGAAGGCCACCGGACGCCCATCCTGTTCCTGACCGCACGCAACGCCGGCCCCGACCGGGTCGAAGGCCTGCGCACCGGCGCCGACGACTACCTCGGCAAGCCGTTTGAACTCGAGGAACTGCTGCTCCGCGTCAAGCGCCTCCTCGCCTTGCCGGATGCGTCGCCGGCACCCGAAGTCACTCAGTTCCTTTTCGGGAAAGGCTGCCGTATCGACTTTGCAGCCTACCGCATCGTCACCTGTACCGGCGAAGAACGCGCCATCTCAAAACGCGAAGCCATGCTTTTGCGGCTGCTAACTTCCCGCGCCGGTGAAGTGGTCTCGCGGGAGGAAATCCTTGAAAAAGTGTGGGGCTACGACGTATACCCCAGCACCCGGACGGTCGACAACTTCATACTCGGATTCCGCAAGTACTTCGAACCGAATCCTCCCCACCCGGTTCACTTTTTCTCGGTGCGGGGCGTGGGGTATCGGTTTAGTTTGTAGGGCGAGGTTTGAGTTTGAGTTTGAGTTTGAGTTTGAGTTTGAGTTTTTCGGAGGGTGAAATTGGTTCGGTTTGAGTTCGAGCAGCACCTAGGTTGTACCGATAGCAACACCTCAAGGCTTGGTGACGCATCCTGAAAGATGGGCTTTCAAACTTTTTTCGGAAAAAGGAGGCAACCCTACAGAACGACCTCCGTCTTATGGGCAGACACGGTCAAACTGTGTTGGTTTCAATTTCTTGCAGGTTAAAAGGAAGGGGGCCCAAAGGGGTTCCCTTCCTTTGTTTTTGGCCAGCACGAGAACACGCTGAAAATCAGCGGGGTAAGAAGTGCGCCAGGTACTTGTGTTCGAAGTGCGCATCTGCGAAGTAGTCCGAGACCGGGACCACCCGGTGCGCACCGCCCGCTTCGGCGAACTCCGCGCCCAAGTCGCCCGCGAGATCGCCGCCTTTGAGCAGCAGGATGCCGTTCGGGACGGCGGAAAGCTCCCGCGTGCGGTTCACGGAACGCGACACCCACGGCAGCAACGTGGCTGTACGCGCGACCGCACGACTGACCACGAAATCGAACGGACCCCGGATTTCTTCGGCACGGGCGTGGCGGGCCTTGACGTTTTTGAGGCCAAGGGCTGCGGCAACAGCTTGCACAACCTTGATTTTCTTGCCGATGCTGTCGACGAGGACGAACTCCGTTTCTGGACAGACAATGGCGAGCGGAATGCCCGGAAATCCACCTCCGGTGCCCACATCGAGCACCCGGCTGCCCGGCGCAAAGGCGACGTAGCGATGCACGGCGAGGCTGTGCAGTACGTGGTGCAACTCAAAGTGCGCGAAGTCTTTGCGGGAAATCACGTTGATTGCTGCATTCCACTCGGCATAGAGCGGCTCCAGCGCGGCGAGGGAAGCCAGGGCTGCCGGCGAAAGGCTGGGAACCTCGGCGGACCCTTCGGGGTGCGCCGGAGAAAGGGGGGCGGCGGGGCTCAAATCGTAGGACGCGTCTCGCGCAAGGCCTGGAGAAGGATGTCGCGGGCGCGGAAGAGTTGGGCCTTGACCGTGCCGAGGGGCAGGTCGAGTTCCGTGGCAATTTCCTCGTAGCTCTGCTCTTCGAAGTACCGCAACTCGACCAAACGGCGGTACCGGGGCTTCAACGCAGCGACCACCTCGCGCATCTTGAGCTCGCGCTCTTTGCGCTCGAGCGACTCAAACGGATCCGGGTTGTTGTCGCGGACGTGGATTTCCATCGAATCGCCGTCTTCGTTCGTGTACCCGGCGTCGAGGGACATCGCCTTGATGCGCTTTTTGCGGATGAAGTCGATGGCGTGGTTCGACGCAATCTTGAAGAGCCAGGTAGAGAAGGCGAAGGCGGGGGTGTACTGTTCCAGCCTTTGGAACGCCTTGCTGAAGGTTTCGATCGTCAAATCGTCCGCATCGTCCGCGTCAAACACCATGCGGTGAATGAGGTGGAAGATGGAGTCCCGGTAGAGGGACATGAGCTGGGCGTAGGCTTTTTGGTCGTTCTCGCGTGTGGCCCGCAACACGAGTTGGTAGTCGCGCCGGGCCTTTTCGCTGAGGTTCGGGTTCACGTCCATGGGTCGTCGGCCGGCCTGCGCCGGGTAGATTTGAGCGGTTCGGTGGGTGTTCGCCCTTTGCAAATGCCTGGATGGATTGCAGTTACCGCCTTCAGGAACCCAAGTCCTGCTGCGGCGGCGGGGCCAGCTACGCCGGCCCAAACCGAACCTCCGTCCAGACCCGCAAGGCAGGCGAACGCGCGCAAGGTACAGGTCTGCACCAGCCACACCACAACCGCCACTGCCGCGACTATCCCCAGCCCGGTGTGGACAACGCCCACCGCGGCCGCCACCGTGAATGCCACCGAAGGCACAGCCAGTCGCAGCAATACAGCGGGAGGATAAAACGGCGCCGTGCTCAGGTGCCGGAGCTTGCGGCGCGCCCACGCCTGCAGGTCGCCCGCCGGAGCCGTTCCAGCCGATGCTTCAGGCCGAGGGTCGGCCAAAACGCGCAACCCGGGGCGCGCACGCAGCCACGCCTGCAGCGTGAGATCATCGTCGCCCGAGGCCACACCGGGCGGAGCCACCCCCGGCACGGCCACGGCCAATTCGCGCAGAAAGGCCACGTTGCGCCCGACCGTCATGTACGGACGGCCCCACCCGGCTGCTGCCACATAGCTGCGCGCGATCCGCAGGTCGTCGGCGAGCTGCACCCACCGCACGAAGCCCCTTGTCGCCGACCCCTCCCTCCTTACGGGCAAGCTCACCCCCGCCACCACCTCCGCAGCCCCCTTTCGAATCGGGGCCGTCATCGCCTCCACCCACGTCGGACCGAACGGGCGGCAGTCGATGTCGGTCGCTAACACCACCTCCGCGCGCGCCGCTTCTACCCCGGCCGCCAGCGCCTCCCGCTTGCCCGGCGCCGTCCCCTCCATCCGCACGGTCCGGAACCTCCCCGGCTCCCAACGCGCCGCCGCAGCCGCCAACCGCTCCGGCGTGCCGTCGCGGCTGCCGTCGTCCACGGCCACCACCTCGAACGCCACGCCCCGGCACGCATTCACCGCGTCGGCCCACGCCTCCACCTCGTCCGCCCCGTTGCGGATGCACACCACCACCGTGACCTCTGGCCGCCCCGGTTCGAGCGGCACCTGAACCCCGGAACCCCGCGCAGCAGCAGAAACCGCGCGCACCGCGCGGCGCACCCCCCACCCGAGCAGCACCTCACTCCCCACCCCCACTGCCACAGCCACCGCGGCCACAGCAGCCCAAACCTCCATCAGCGGTCCAGCAGCACCCGCGCCACCTGGCCCGTGCCCGCCACGCGGACGACGTACACCCCGGCCGGCATGCCCCCCAGGTCGAAGGTGCGCCCCACGCCGCGCGCCACCGCCCGGCCTGCCGCATCGCAGACCGTGACCTCCGCCCCGACGGGCAGGTCCCCGTCCACGCGGAACACCCCCGAGGTCGGGTTTGGCACCACGCTGAAACTGGAGCCCTCGGCGCCTCCCTCGAACACCCCCACCTCCGGCGTGCAGAATTGCTCCGTCTCAGAGTCTGTGAAGGTGCCCCCCGTGGCCACCGACACCCCGTCTGGACCCTGCAACTGCCATCCTCCGTTGCCGTATTCACAGCACATCCCGTCGCCCCAGCTGTCCTCCACTTCGAGGATGTAGCAACCGTCTTCGAGGCATAGATCCACAACAACTTGCGTACCGCCGAGGTCGTCCTGGTAGGGGCCGCCGGTGTAGATGATTTGGCCCAGCCGGCGCACCTGCCATGTCGTCTCGCTGCCGTAATCGTCGAGCGTCAGCACGAGCTGGTACGTGAACGTCGGCCCGGCGAACGCGCTGATTTCCGCGGAGGCGAGGTTGTTCGCGCCGTTCTCGTCCGTCTGCCCGTTCGCGGCCGTGAGTGCTACGTCCAGCGTGTTCACCCCGTCCGCCAGGGCCATCTCCGGCAACGCCACCGACACCGCGGCGAACTGGGCCAAACTCCCCGACCACGCCACCTCCACCGGCGGCGCCCCGTTGAGCGACCAGGTCAGCGTCGCCGACGTGAGCAACTCGGTCCCGAAGTTCGTCAGCGTCACCGACGGCGTGATTGTGCCCCCGCCACAGACGACGTTGTCCGGCAACCCCGTGATCCCCACGGCGCCGTCGTTCGCATAGCTTACGGCGCCGTCCGGCCATCCGTCGATCGCCGTCACCCCCGAATTCGACGGGTCGAGCCAGTCGCGCAACCGCGTCGCCGCCGTGTTGCCCGTATTCCAGGAGACGTTGAAACGGCCGTACCAGTCCGCTTGGCCGTTGTTGACGGCGCCGGCGCAGGCGGCAAATCCGCCGTAGAGCTGGCCGATGATGCGGTGGTTTGGGTCAAACAGGGGCGAGCCGGAGGAACCGCCTTCGGTCACGCCTGCTTCCCACTGGTTGATGTACCACACGGCCGCGCCGCCTTGGTTCGCCTGGGTAGGTCCGTCTTCGTCGAAGCAGATCTTCTTCACATCGCCGGATGGATGGTGGATGCCCGTGGCATTTGCGGGAAGTGCGCCCGAAGCGTCCCAACCGGCGTATTGCACGTTGTAGGCCGCCGGCGGGGTTTCGTCGAGCAGGATGAGCGCGAAGTCGCTGCCGCCGTTGTTCGCGACGAGGGCACCGCCGCTGACCGTGTTGTTCGTCGGGCCCGTCGAGCCGGCGCAGGTGGCGGACTCGTGGTTGAACACGTACACCCAGTTACCGGGATTGCCGAGGCAGTGGTTCGCAGTGAGGAAGTAAGGCGTGCCGTCGTTTGCGGTGTTGTTGACCAGCGCGCCGCTGCACACGGCGAACCCGCCTTCGAGGATGAGGGCCACGCTCCGCTTTTCGGTGGCCCACAATGCGCCTTCCGGGCAGTTGACGTTGATGTTGCAGGCGCCCGAGGTGCCGTAGGGCCCGCGGTCCGCAGCGGCCTCTGCAGCTGCGGGTGCGGATTCCAGGCCGCGGTACCCGTGGACCACTTGGTCGATGTGCAACTCGACCGCATCCTGGGTGGTGCCGCGCGGGCCGCGGTACTCGACGACAAGCTCTTCGCCTGCGAGGAGCCCGACCGCCAGTCCGCCCGACGGCTTCATGCTGCGGTGGTCGAACGCGCCGAGGTAGCCAGAGCGGTCGATGGCCCACACAAATACCTGACCGCCCTTGGGCACGATGAACCGGTCGAAGCGCAGGCTGATGCCCAGCGCACCGGGGCAGCGCACCACCGCCCGCCAAACGGGAGCGCCGGACTCGACGGACCACACGCCGC
>CAMCYM010000079.1 GCA_945883885.1 Chryseobacterium gleum | reverse complement strand
CACGCATGCTGTACCTCTTCCTGACAAGCCTGTGGACACTGCTATCCGTGCCGCCGCACGTGGTTTCCGAATGCCGTGCTCCTGCTCACTTGTCACCGGGGGAAGTCGGCGACATCGTTTGGACCGTGCACTGCACAGAAGCTCCGACTTCGGCGCGCTTCGAACTCACACTCCCGGAAGGCCTCACCCTCGGTTCGCCCATCGCCCGCGGCGGACGTTTGGTACGGAATGGCGCGAGCGTTCGGTACGTGTGGGAAACGTTGCCCGCTGTGCCTGCCCTCAAGGTCGGGGTTCGGGTGGCCGCGGACAGAGGGTACAGGACCAGCGCACTTGCGCCGACCCTCTCGTTGCTCGTAAACGGCCAGCGCACCGATGTCGCCCTGCAACCCGCCGCCCTCCCTGCGGTCTTCCAAGCGCCCACCGGACCGACGACTGCGCGCCGCGAAGTCTCCGCCGACGGTCCCGATGTGGCCACCGTGACGGTTGTAGTTTCTGGTCTCGAACCCGGGGCTTTTTTGCGCATCGAAGAGACCCTTCCTCCCGGCTGTACGGCAGAGGCGGAGAACCTCGACGGGGCGACGGTCACGGTGGATCGGTCCGGGTTGCGGTTTGTTTGGTTCGAAGGGACAGCAAGCGGCAGCGCGCGCATTTCCTACCGGATCCTCGGGCCTGAAGCGGCTTGTTTCGAGGGCATTGAGGGCGTGGTGACCCACGTCAAAGGCGGCGTGAAAACCCAAACACGCACTCAATCTCAATCTCAATCTCAATCTCAATCTCAATCTCAATCTCAATCTCAATCTCAATCTCAATCTCAATCTCAATCTCAATCTCCTCCCCGCTTCCACGTCCAACTCGTTGCCACCCACCGCACCATCACCTCGGCCTTCTTCACCCGACGCCACCGGTTTTCAGCCGACGTAACGCGCTGGGAACACGAAGGTTGGACGAAATACACCACGGGCAACCACGTCACGTACACTGAGGCCCGCGCTTCGCGCAATGCCATCCGAGCGGCCCACCGATTTCCGGGGCCCTTTGTCACGGCTTCGCACAACGGCCGCCGCATCACCGTGCAGGAGGCCTTGCTTCTTACTTCCCAAACTTGGACCCCCGAATGACTGCGTTGAACTCTGATTGGGCTTCGGCACTGTCGGGCTACCGGACCTACCTCGAGTTAGAGAAAGGCCTCAGCCCGAATTCCGTTGCCGCCTACATGCGCGACATCGAGCAGTTTACCCGGTTTGCACGGAGCGAAGAGGGCATCGCTCAACCCCGGGACATCAGCGGCACCACGGTCGAGCACTTCATGGGCTCGCTGTTTGACCGCGGGCTCGCACGCAACAGCCAGGCCCGGATGCTGTCCGGGGTGCGCAGCTTCTGCAAGTACCTCCGCGTCGAAGGACTCGTGGACAGCGACCCGGTCGAGCTCATCGAATCGCCCCGACCGCAGAGGAAGTTGCCCGACGTGCTGAGCGTCGAAGAAATCGGGCGGATCATCGCCGCCGTGGATGTGTCCCGCCGGGAAGGCATTCGGAACCGCGCAATGCTCGAAGTGTTGTACAGCTGCGGCCTGCGGGTCAGCGAGTTGATCGAACTTCGGGTTTCGCGGGTGGATTTGGTCGACGGAGTCGTGCGCGTGATCGGAAAAGGCAACAAGGAACGCTGGGTGCCCATCGGGAAATCCGCGTCGGATGCCATCGACGATTACCTCTCGCAGTACCGCAGCTCGATCACGCCGGAGCCCGGCCACGAGGACATCTTGTTCCTCGGCAGGCAGGGGCGCGGCATGAGCCGCCAAATGGCCTTCACCATGCTGCGCCGCACCGTCATCGCCGCCGGGGTGCGCAAAAGCGTGAGCCCGCACACCTTCCGCCACAGCTTTGCGACGCATCTGCTCGAAGCAGGGGCGGATTTGCGCGCTATCCAGGAGATGCTCGGGCACTCCTCGATCACCACCACGGAGATTTACACCCACCTCGACCGGCGTTTCTTGCGCGACCAAATCGAGCGCTTCCACCCCCGCAGTCGCCGCGCTTCCGAGCCCGCAAACTCATGAGCCGCTTCGGTGCGTTCCGCCCCGGGGCAGTGCTCCTCGCATGCAGTGTTGCGTGGCTCCCGCTCGCGGCCCAAACCGTCACGAAGAACCTCGTCTACGCGGTACGTGGAACGGCCGACACCTTGCGCTATGACCTGTATGTGCCTGCCCCGCGGGTAGCGCGGGCCGACGCCGCCGGTTGGCCTACGCCATTGCTCATCTTTGCCCACGGAGGCACCTTCAGCGAAGGCCGGCGCGACGATGCTCCGGTCGCTGACTTTGCACGCAGCCTCTCTGAACGCGGCATCGCCGTAGCCTGCATCTCGTATCGGCTCACGCTCAAAGGCACGGGCATGGGATGTGATGTGCCCGCCGCGCGCAAACGCGCCGCCATCGCTGCCGGGGCACAAGACCTGCTGG
Source organism: Chryseobacterium gleum (assembly GCA_945883885.1). GTDB lineage: Bacteria > Bacteroidota > Bacteroidia > Flavobacteriales_D > Sanyastnellaceae > CAMCYM01. The sequence continues at coordinate 5,143 of CAMCYM010000079.1, read as the reverse complement.
CGGCGGTGGAATACCTCCTGGGGAAAGGGCTTCCTGCTGGGTGCAGCCGCTCCTCGGTCGTGATCGGGGGAACCTCCGCCGGGGCGCATGCCGCCCTCCACGCCGCATTCCGGATGCGTGCCTCGCTTCCCGAACCGCTCGCCGATGCCCTCGACGGGGTCGTTTCATTCGCCGGAGCCCTTGAAGCGCCTGCGCCTGCGCGCGGCACGTACCCGGCCTTGCTCGCCATCCACGGGACCTGCGATGGGCTCGTTCCGTACGGCGAAGCCATCCACCGATTTTGTCCCGAGAGTCCCGACAACTTTATCGTGGTCGGCGGTGGCGGGTTGCAGGGCTGTTTGGCGGACGCCGGCTCTCCTGCGGCCTTGCTCAGCGTGACGGGTGCTGGTCACGAGGTTGCCTCGAAATCCCTTATGGATCCGGCCATTCAAGACCGCGTAGCCGATTTCGTCCGCACGGTTTCCCGCGGTCGCTCGCCGTCTTACTCGGTCACGCTGCCCGGTGCAAAGGCCGCCAAATGCCCCCCCTCCCGGTTGCCTTGCAACTGACTTTTCCACGCCTCCAGCGCATCTGCCAGCAGGACGTCCTGGTCGTTTGATGCACCGGCAGGCAGTCCCAAATGCTGGAAGACCGCGCGCAATACATCGGCCACAGGCTGATTGTCCACCGGTGGGGCGAGGGTTTGTTTGCTGAGTTTCTCCCCGGCGGCGTTGCGCACGACCGGGAGGTGGCCGTAGCGCGGAACCGGGAATCCGAACCGCTCCTGCAATGCGATGTGGCAGGCGGTCGAGGAGAGGAGGTCTGCGCCGCGCACGACGTCGGTCACTCCAGCCGCAGCGTCGTCCACGACCGCCGCAAGGTGGTAGGCCCACCAGCCGTCGGCACGCTTGATCACAAAGTCGCCAAGCTCGAGGTGACGGTCGAAGTGCTGGGCACCGGCGAACCGGTCCTGCCAGCCCACCGTCCCCGTGCCTACGAAGAACCGCCAGGCACGTGGCTCGACTTCTCGGCCCCTGCAGGTGCCGGGATAGACGGCTGCATCCACCAGGTCCCGGCGTGAGCAGGCACATCCGTAAGCGTCGCCGCGTGCCCGCAACTGTTCCAGGACCTCGGCGTATGCGGTGCTGCGGGAACTTTGGTACACCGGCGGGGAATCGGGCTCCAGCCCGAAGCGGTGCAAGGTGCGCAGAATGCCCGCCGCAGCTCCGGCGACTTCGCGCGGCGGATCCAAGTCGTCGATGCGCAGAAGCCACGTGCCACCGTGGGCTCGTGCATCCAGCCAAGAACCCACCGCGGCCACCATCGAACCGAGGTGCAACGGCCCCGTCGGGGACGGCGCGAAACGGCCGATGTACTCAGCCGCGGACAAGCTTGCGGTACTTCACCCGCTGCGGCCCTGCATCTCCCAGCCGCTTGCGGCGGTTTTCCTCGTATTCCCCGTACGTTCCTTCGAACCAAACCACCTGCGAATCCCCCTCGAACGCGAGGATGTGGGTGCAAATGCGGTCGAGGAAGTAGCGGTCGTGGGAAATGACCACGGCGCACCCAGCAAAGGACTGGATGCCTTCCTCCAAGGCGCGCAGTGTATCCACGTCGATGTCGTTCGTCGGTTCGTCCAGCAGCAACACATTCGCCTCCGTCTTCAGCGTCATGGCGAGGTGGAGGCGGTTGCGCTCTCCGCCGGACAGGACGCCGCATTTCTTCTGCTGGTCCGAGCCGTTGAAGTTGAATTTCGACACGTAGGCCCGGCTGTTGAAGAGCTTGCCGCCGATTTCAATCTGCTCGTGGCCACCGCTGACCACCTCCCACACCGACTTCTCCGGGTCGATGTCTTTGTGGCGCTGGTCCACGTAGCCCACCTTCACCGTATCCCCGATGCGGATCGAACCGCCGTCTGGTTGCTCTTCGCCCATGATCATGCGGAACAGGGTGGTTTTGCCGGCACCGTTCGGGCCGATGACCCCGACGATGCCCGCGGGAGGCAAGGAGAACGACAGGTCCTCGATCAGCAGCTTGTCGCCGAAGGCCTTCGTCAAATGATCCGCCTCGATGACCACGTTGCCCAGCCGCGGACCGTTCGGAATCGGAATGGACAAGCGCGCGTCCTTTTCGCTGGTGCCCTCTGCGAGCATCGATTCGTAGTTGTTCACCCGGGCCTTGTTCTTCGCCCGACGTCCCTTCGGGGATTGGCGTACCCATTCAAGCTCACGCTCGAGTTCCTTGCGGCGCTTCGATTCCTGCTTCTCCTCAAGCGCCATGCGCTTCGTCTTTTGCTCGAGCCACGAGGCGTAGTTGCCTTCGTAGGGAATGCCGTGGCCGCGGTCGAGCTCGAGGATCCAGCCGGCCACGTTGTCGAGGAAGTAGCGGTCGTGCGTTACGCACAAGACGGTGCCCGCGTACTGCTCGAGGTGGTGTTCTAACCAATCGATGGACTCGGCATCGAGGTGGTTCGTCGGTTCGTCCAGCAGCAGCACGTCCGGTTGCTGGAGCAGGAGCCGGCAGAGTGCTACCCGGCGACGCTCACCCCCCGAAAGCTCAGCAATGAGCTGATCGTCCGGCGGACACCGCAAGGCGTCCATGGCGATGTTGAGCTTCGTGTCGAGTTCCCAGGCATTCAAGGCATCGATCCGGTCCTGCACCTCGGCTTGCCGGTTCATGAGCTGGTCCATCTTGTCCGGGTCGTTCAACACCTCCTCGTCCATGAAGCGGTTGTTGATCTCCTCGTATTCGCGGAGGACGTCGACGATCTCTTGGGTGCCCTCTTCCACGATTTGGCGCACGGTTTTCGTCTCGTCGAGCTGGGGCTCCTGGCTCAAGTAGCCCACTTTGTAGCCCGGGGACCAGGTGACGTCCCCGGTGAAGGCGTCGTCGATGCCGGCAATGATGCGCATCACCGTGGATTTTCCGGCCCCGTTCGCTCCGAGGATGCCGATTTTTGCGCCGTAGAAAAACCCGAGGGTAATGTCCTTGAGGATGTGCTTGCCGGTCGGGGTGACTTTGTTCACCCGGTGCATGCTAAAAATGACCTTCTTGTCGTCTGACATCGTACTGAAAATGGGAAAGCGAAGGTAGGGGACGTAGGCTGAACGCCGTGCAAACTCAGACCGCAGCCGGTTCGAGTTCGAACAGCGTGATTTCCGGGGGCATGCCCACCCGTCCATGGAAGCCCAGCACGCCGAAGCCTCGGTTCACATGCAGGAACTGCCGGCCCTCTTGGTATAGCCCGCCCCACCGGCTGTACCGCAAGCTGCTGGGGGACACCTTGAGCCCGAGCCAAGGGATTTCGATGCCCATCTGCATCCCGTGCGTGTGCCCGCTCAAAGTCAGTTCCACGGGGGCTTTTCCGCCCATGACCTGCTCTTCGAAGTGCGTCGGATCGTGGCTGAGCAGGATGGTGCAGCGTTCGTCGGAGCCGCTCCCAAGCAGGGTGCGGGCGAGGTCCCCGCTTTGGCGAAAGCCCTTCCCCCAATTCTCCACACCGGCCAGGACCAGCGACGCGCCACCGCCGGGCGCCTCCACGACCGTGTGGGCATTCAGCAGGAGCTGAAATCCCATGCGCCGGTGGATGTCGATGAGTTGGTCCACGCTGGCCGTGCGCTCGGCATCGGAGAAGTTGCCGTAGTCCGCATAATCGTGGTTGCCCAGGATGCTGAACTTGCCCAGCCGTGCCTGCAAGCCCGCGAATGCATCGATCCAGGGCAAGGCCTCGTCGGAGTGCATATTCACCAGGTCGCCCGTGAAGCAGATGAGGTCGGGTTCCAGAGCGTTGATGGAGGCGAGCGCGTCAAGCACGGGCTGCGGCGTGCCGTGGAAGCTCCCGAGGTGGGCATCTGAGATTTGGACCAAACGCAGCCCGCGGAATTCCTCGGGCAATCCGGGCAACGCCAGGCGATGCCGTTCGATGCGGTAGGCATACTTCCCGCGCGTCACGCCGTACAGAAAGCTGGCGAAGGTCATGGCCGCGGCCCCCTGCCCGACGTACGACAGGAAGGTGGCCCGCGGGATGGGTGCGACGCTGCCCGTGACCGCCTGTACGGCTGCCGTCCCCGCATGCCGAACGCCCTCCAGCACCGCAAAAATCGCCAGCACCACCTTCGGAATCAGGACGAGGAAGAAGGCGATGGACAGCACCGACAGGAGTTCGGGCCGCGTGGTCCGCCACGTGGGCCAGATGAAGCTCGAGACGATAAACGCGAGCCACAAGGCGACCGACCCGACCCACCATGCGGTCCGCACCGTTCCCCACCACGGCTCTCCGTCCCACGTGCGTTGCACCGACCGGTACGCCCACCACTCGATGACCGCGATCAGGGCGGACATGAACAAGAACATGGCGAGGATGCGTGCGGGTGATGGCATGGGATGGCGAAATTACAGGCTCACCCCCACCCGGGTTCATTGCCACCCGCCAAATTTCTCCAACCTCAGCGGCACGCGGCCTCCCACTGCGCAGTCCCCCCTGCCGGATCGAGTGCCCGCCACCCATCCCGCCCCAAGGCATGGACGGAGGCGACCCCTGGCAAGCCAGCAAGCGCGTGGAAATCGTGGGTCGACAGCAATACCGCGCGGCCGGCCTCGGCCGTGAGGACCTCAAACAACCCGCTTCGGCTCGGCGCGTCGAGGAAGGCAGTGGGCTCGTCGAGGACGGTCCATGCTGCGTTTTGGAACAGCACGCGCGCGAGCATCACGCGCTGGGTTTCACCGTCGCTGAGGCGGCTCACAGGCACGTCCCACCAATGCTCCGCCCCCGTCGCTGCGAGGGCCGCCTGCCGTTCTGCATCGGTTCCCGGCAACAACTGCAGCACCTGGCCCACCGTCAGCCCTACGCCCCGCGGCGGGGTGCTGGGCAGGAACGCCACCAAGCGGGCCCGTTCCAGGGCCGCCGTGCCATGCACGTCCTGCCCGCCGATGCAGCTGCGGCCCGCAAGGGGACGATGCAGCCCCGCGGCCGTGCGCAGCAACGTGCTCTTCCCCGCGCCGTTTCGGCCGATGAGCACATGCAGACCCGGGGTGTCCCAGCGCACATCGAGGACCGGGGTGACCGGTTTGCGGTAGCCGGCCTGCAGGCCGGACCAAACCCACTCCGCGGCCCTCATGCGTTCCAGGAATTGCGAAACAGCACCGCCACCACCACCGGCGCCCC
>CAMCYM010000078.1 GCA_945883885.1 Chryseobacterium gleum | reverse complement strand
TCCGCCACAAGAACGGTCGTCTCCCCCTCCAGCACCACCTCGAAATCAGCGGTTTGCGACCCCCCACAGCTTACAATCGGCCCGGCCGTCGCCCCGCACCCGTACCCGTTCACGACGGTGCACTGGTACCCCCCGTTGAACACCACATCCACCCAAATGCTATCCCCCACGTCCTCGAACGACGGCTCCGTCAGCCCGGGCTGATCGAACCCGGCCCAGAGGTACTGCTCAAACGGCCCACCCCCACAGACGATGGCACCCTCGGCACCGACCGCGAGCACCGGCTCGGGCACCGGAAACGCCAGCACCTCCACCGTATCCGTGACCTCCAGCACGGTCGCCACCGACACGGCCACTGACCCCGTCGTGCCGCCCGCCGCAAACGCGCCGCCCCCGAGCGGCAACCCCGCCGATCCGATGGCATCGTCCGCCGACAGCAGGTCGTCGTCGTAGAACATCAGCGTGTACGGCGGGTCGAGCAACACGAGCCCGAGCCCGCTCCACGTGGTCGACGTGACATTGTTGACGATGGAGCTCGTGAACACCGCCGCGCCGCTGCCGTTCATCAGGACGAAATACGGGTCGGCTGGCGACGAAAAGAAGTCATCAAAGTCGTTCCAACCGGACCCCACAGATGCCAGGGAGACGCTGTTGAGCACCGGTTGCGTGACCGTCGTCGTAAGGGAAACGGGGTAGCTTCCTTCCGTTTCGAGGAGGAGTTCTAGCGCGTCTCCGGTGGCGGTGCTGCCGTCGGGCAGGGTCCACGTGTGCGTGGTGGTCGTGCCCGGTTCGCCCGTGAGCAGCGCCGAAAAGCTCGCCGGGAAGGGCACGCAGCCGGCGGGCGGTACGGCGGTGAAGGTGCCTGCAGCTGTGGAACCGGGCAGGACTTCGAACGGGTACACAAAGCTGTCGCTCACCGTTTGCTGCTGGCCGAAGGCCGTGACGGTGGCGGAGACGGAGATGACGATTTCTTGCAGGCCGGCGAGGAGCGGGGTGCCGCAGAGGGTGGCGCAGCCCGAGGTTTGGCCCGTGGACGGGGTGTAGGTGCCGTCCGGATCGCTCAGGACCACCGACATGCCGAAGGGCACGCCCGTGACGGACGTGATGGTGACCGACAGCAAGGTGGCGGTGATGCCGCTGCCCGGATCCACAACCGTCGCCGGGAGGTAGAACGTCAGGAACTCAGTGTATTCCTCACCTGCCGTGGCCGGTGGCAGCGCCGTCGGGCAGACTGTGGGGAAGCCGTCCGCGCTCGTGCACGCGGGGTCGGCGACGCAGTTGGGGCATTGGGCGAACGCGCTGGCCGAGGCAAGCAGCGCAACGCAGATGAGGACCATTCGCATGGCCAAAAGGTACATGGACCCACCGGTTTTTTCCGAACTTCGAAGCATGCGCCCTCAGTTCTATCCCGTCTTTTTCGCAGCCGCATTGCTCCTCGCCGGCTGCGACATCACCTACCGCGGTTGCACCGATCCGGATGCCACGAACTACGACCCCATCGCCGAGGTGGACGATGAAACGTGCACCTACGCGGGCAGCGCGGTGTTTTGGTACAATTCACAGACTGCGAACGATTTGCAGTTCTACGAATCGACGGAATTGACCCTGTACATCGACAACCAGTTGATTTCGACAATTCCCACGACGAACTACTGGCTCGTCGCGCCGGAGTGTTCCTCGTTCGGGGCGTGGACCTGGTCGCGGGACCTGGGAAATGCGACCTCTGCGGTGGCCACCTACCGCATCGAGGACAACTTCGAGGACGTCCTCTGGGAGGGCATCGTAGCCATCAACCAGAACGGCTGCACTGCCATCCAGTTGACGAATTGATGCCGGTGCGGCCTACTCCGCCGTGGCGAAGTAGGTCTTTTGGCGGAGCAAAATCCAAATCACCCCGCAGGAAATCGCGGCATCTGCGATGTTCCAAATCGGCGGAAACACCTCTTTTCCAGCCCAAGACGACAGCGGGAAGCCCTCGGGCCACCGCACGGTGAAGTGGAACATGTCCACCACCTTGCCCATCAGAAAAGGAGCGTAGCCCCCGTCGGCCGGGAGCAGGTCTGCATACACGCCCCAGTGGCTCGCGGAGAACAGCAGACCGTACACTGCGCTGTCCACGATGTTGCCCATGGCGCCGGCCCACACAAACGCCGTGGCCACACACAGCCCCGCGTGTGCGCCCTCCTTGATCAGCCGCGAGAGGTAGACACCGATGGCCACTGAAGCCAGCAACCGGAACACCGTGAGGGCCAACTTTCCGGCAGCGCCCGGCAGGGCCCAACCGAAGGCCATCCCTTCGTTCTCAATGAATTGCAACTCAATCAAGCCCGGGATGAGCGGCACACTTTCGCCGATGGCAAAGTGCAACTTCACCCAAATCTTCAGCGCCTGGTCCGCAACCAGTACCGGAACCACCACGCGCAAGAAGAGCCGAAGCACGCCGAATGGGCTTACTGCTGGTTTTTTGCCTCGATGGACATCGTGGCGTGGGGGACGAGGCGCAGGCGCTCTTTCGGGATGAGCTTCCCGGTCACACGGCAGATGCCGTAGGTCTTGTTGCGGATCCGGAGCAGCGCGTTTTCGAGGTTCACGATGAACTTCTCTTGGCGCGCGGCCAGGGCCGCAGTTTCCTCCCGGCTCATCGTCTCCGAGCCGTCCTCCATCATTTTGAAGGTAGGCGCTGTGTCATCCGTGCTGTTGTCGTCTTGGTGCGACAAGGCACGCTGCAATTGCGCATAATTGTCTTTCGCAACGACGAGTTTTTCCTTGATGAGGGCCTCGAACTCTTCGAGGTCCGCGTCGGAGTACCGGATTTCTGCCATGGGGGTGCTTCAGAGGGGACGGAGGTCGATTTTCACAGAAATTCCATCCACAAGTTCCACGATTTCAGCGGTTTCGATGGCCTTCCAGGCCACCTCACCCGCCAAAGTTTCGGCGCGAAGATACTCCAAATTCCGCTCGAGCGCCGACCGTACATCCGCATCCGCATCGACGGTCAGCGCGATCCGGTCCGCCACCTCGAGTCCGCGGTCTTTTCGCAAATTCTGCACCCGATTCACCAACTCGCGGCACAGCCCTTCCGACCGGAGCTCCTCGTCGATCGCCACATCGAGTGCAACGGTCAAGCCGCCCTCTGAAGCCACGCACCAGCCCGCGATGTCGTCGGTCGTCACATGTACTTCGTGCACGTCGATTTCCTCCAAGGCCCCTTCCACTTCGACCGCGATGCGGCCGGTGCGTTCAAGCGCCGCGACCCGCTCAGACGGCAAAGCCGCCACCGCCGCGGCCACCGCCTTCATCCGCTGCCCCATCCGCGGACCGAGGATCTTGAAATCGGCTTTTGCCCGGCGCACCAGAGCCACCTCCGCCGCGGGGTCGCCTTCGCGCAGGAATTCGAGCGACTTGACGTTGAGTTCAGAGAGGACGAGATCGCGCACGGCGACCCAACGCGCCTCCGTGGCCGCGTCTGCCACGGGGATGAGGAGGCGGCGGAGCGGTTGGCGCACGCGGATTTTCTCCCGTTTCCGCAGGCTGAGGGCCAGCGAAACGCACCGTTGCGCCAAGGCCATGCGCTCCTCGAGCTCGGCATCGATGCAGCCCGGATCGGACTTCGGGAAAGGGGCCAAATGCACCGACTCCGGTGTGCGCCCGACCCCGGTCTCGAGGTCGCGGAACAGCCGATCCATGTAAAATGGGGCGATGGGCGAGGCGAGCAGGGCGACCGTGCGCAAGCAGGTGTGCAAGGTGGCGTAAGCCGAGCGCTTGTCCGCGCCGTCGGCCTCTTTCCAAAACCGGCGCCGGCTCAGCCGCACGTGCCAATTCGACACATCGTCCACGAGGAAGTCTTGGATGGCCCGCGCCGCCCGGGTCGGCTCGTAGCTGTCGAGCGCAGCCTCTACTTCGGCACAGACGGTATGCAAGCGGGACAGGATCCACCGGTCGAGTTCTGGGCGGTCCGCAACCGGCACGTCCTCGGCTGAGCCGTCAAACCCGTCGAGGTTTGCGTACAGTGCGAGGAAGGCGTAGGTGTTGTGGAGGGTGCCGAAGAAGCGCCGCGTGACTTCTTCGATGCCGGCCGGATCGAAGCGCAGGTTGTCCCACGGAGCAGAATTCGCCATCATGTACCAGCGTGTCGCATCGGCTCCGTAGGCGGACAGCGTTTCGAAGGGGTCGACGGCGTTGCCGAGCCGCTTCGACATTTTTTGTCCATTCTTGTCGAGGACGAGGCCGTTCGAGATGACGTTGCGGTAGGCGACCCGATCGAAGACCAGGGTGGAGATGGCGTGCAGGGTGTAGAACCAGCCTCGGGTTTGGTCCACCCCTTCGGCGATAAAATCTGCGGGATAGGCCAGTCCTTGGTCTATTTTCTCCTGATTTTCAAAGGGATAGTGCCACTGGGCGTAGGGCATGGCCCCGCTGTCGAACCACACATCGATCAGGTCGGGCTCGCGGTGCATCGGGCGGCCATCCGGCGCGCACAAGACGATGGCATCCACGACATGCTTGTGGAGGTCAAAGGCGCCGTAATTCGCTGAACTGAAGTCTCCTGGAACGAAGTCGGCGAGGGGATTCGCGTCCATCAACCCGGCCGCGACAGCCTCCTCGCAGGCCTGCTTCAGCTCTTCCACCGAGCCGATGCACCGCTCGATTTCACCGTCTTCTGTCCGCCAAATCGGAATCGGAATCCCCCAGTACCGGCTGCGGCTCAGGTTCCAGTCGTTCAGGTTTTCCAGCCACTTCCCGAACCTGCCCGTGCCTGTGCTCTCCGGCTTCCACTGGATGGTCGCATTGAGTTCCTGCATCCGCTCGCGCGCCGCCGACGCCCGGATGAACCACGCGTCGAGCGGGTAGTACAGCACCGGCTTGTCGGTACGCCAGCAATGCGGATAGCTGTGCGCATACTTCTCCACGAGGAAGGCCCGTCCACGTTCTTTCAGTCCGATGGCGATTTCCACATCGACGTTCCGCTCGCCCTCCTCTTCGCCGCCCGGTTCGTATGCCGCCTTCACGTACCGCCCCGCAAACGGGCCGACCCGGAACCTCCCTTGCAGGTCCACGAGCGGCACGCCCCGTCCGGAACCGTCGTCGATGAGCATCGGCGGTACGCCCGCCGCCGCCGCCGCCCGCGCATCGTCCGCCCCGAAGGTCGGCGCCGTGTGCACGATTCCGGTGCCGTCCTCGGTTGTGACGAAGTCTCCGGGGATGACGCGGAAGGCCTCGGACATGCCGTCCATGGGAGCGGCCCACTCGAGGAGTTGCTCGTACCGCGCTCCGCAGAGTTCTGCGCCCGGGATGTGCGCGAGGACTTCGTGGTCGGGTGCGCCTTTGCCGCTGAAGTACGATGCGAGGCGCGCTTCGGCGAGCACAACGAGCGCCTCTTCGCCCGTGTACCGGTTCGCCGTGCGCACCAGGGCGTACCGGATGCCCGGTCCCACGGTGAGGGCGGTGTTCGACGGCAGGGTCCAAGGCGTCGTTGTCCAGGCGAGGAAGTCGACCGGCAGGTGCGCCAGGGCCTCGGCGGTGTCCGGCCCGGCATGCAGGCGGATGCGGTCTGCACATTCCGGCAGGGCGCGGAACGCCGCCACGACCGAGGTGTCCTTGACCTCGCGGTAGCAGCCGGGTTGGTTGAGTTCGTGCGAGCTCAGGCCGGTACCGGCGGCGGGGCTGTACGGCTGAATGGTGTATCCCTTGTACAGCAGCCCTTTGCCGTAGAGTTGGGCCAGCAGCCACCACACGCTCTCGATGTACGGATTCTCGTAGGTGACATACGGGTGCTGCATGTCCACCCAGTAGCCCATCTTGCGCGTGAGGTCGTTCCAAACGCCTGTGTACCGCATGACCGCCTCGCGGCACGCGGCGTTGTAGTCTTCCACGCTGATGGACTTCCCGATGTCCTCCTTCGTGATGCCCAGTTCTTTCTCGACTCCGAGCTCGATGGGCAGTCCGTGGGTGTCCCAGCCGGCTTTGCGCTCGACCCGGTAGCCTTGCAGCGTCTTGTACCTGCAGAACAGGTCTTTGAGCGTGCGGGCCATGACGTGGTGGATGCCTGGCATGCCGTTCGCAGAGGGCGGTCCTTCGTAGAACACGAACGGCCGGCCTGCGGGACGGCGTTCCACGCTCTTGCGGAAGGCCTCCTCCACGTCCCAAACTTCAAGCAACTCCGCCGCCACGGCGGGAAGATTCAATGCCTCGCGTTCCGGAAATCGCTGTGCCATAGGGTACTGTGCAACGTGCGTTCGAAGATAGGCCCGCTCACACGCGGGAAAGTTTGACCATGTTCGTCGTGCCCGCATCGGCGATGGGCATGCTGGCCAAATGGATGACGAAGTCCCCCCGCTCCACGTGTCCGTGCTTCATCAGCACGTACTTGATGTCTGCGATGGTGTGGTCGGTAGAGACCATCTTCAGGTACGGATAGGCCGTCACCCCCCACACGAGGCTGAGCTGGGTGATGATCTTCTTGTTCCCCGTGAAGACGTAGATGTGTGCCTTCGGCCGTTGGCTCGCCACCTGGATGGCGGTGTAGCCGGAGAACGTCATCGTGACGATGGCCCGGGCGCTGACCCGCTTTGCAAGTCGGCAGGCGTTGTAGCACATCGAGTCGCTGATGAATCGGTCTTCGTCCGGGCTGATGGGCGGCCGCTCGTGGTGGTACATCCCGTCGTTCTCCTCGACGGCTTCGAGGATGCGGCACATCGCGCGGACCGCTTCGACGGGGTAGGCGCCGACGCTGGTTTCGGCGCTGAGCATGACCGCATCGGCCCCGTCGAGCACGGCATTCGCCACGTCGTTGACCTCGGCACGCGTCGGAACCGGGTTCTCGATCATCGACTCCATCATTTGGGTCGCGACGATGACCGGTTTGCCATGTTCCATGCAGCGGCGCACGATGTCTTTTTGGACCAAAGGAACCCGCTGCATGGGGATTTCAACCCCCAAATCTCCCCGGGCGACCATCACGGCATCGGTCGCCGCGAGGATCCCATCGAGGTCGTCCAGCGCCTCCGGCTTCTCGATTTTTGCCACAATGCGGGCATGCTTGCCCGAGGCCCGGATGCGCTCCCGCAGCTCGAGAATGTCCGACGCTCGCCGCACGAACGACAGTCCGATCCAGTCGACGTCGTGCTCAAGCGCGAAGGTGAGATCGGCCGCATCCTTTTCGGTGATGCAGGGCAGCGACACGGCCGTTTGGGGCAGGTTGATGCCTTTGCGCGGCTTCAACGTGCCGCCGTGCACGATGGTGCACAGGACCGCATCCTCGCCGTTCGTCTCAGCGACGCGCAGTTCGATTTTGCCGTCGTCCAGCAGGACCCGCTCTCCGGGCTTGACATCCCGTGCAAAGGCGAAGTAGGTGGTATAGACGGTGCCCGGCCGGCCCATTTCCCGCCCCGTGCGGATGGTCAAATCATCGCCGGGATGCAGTTCGATGGATCCGCCTTCGAGGTCTCCGATGCGGAGTTTGGGCCCCTGGAGGTCGGCCAAAATCGAGGTATGCGTGCCGAGCGCCTCATCCACTGCGCGGATTGTGTGAATGGTCTCCGCATGCACGGCATGCTCGCCGTGCGAGAAGTTCAACCGTGCAACATTCAACCCTTCTTGGATCAGGGACGTGAGCTTCTCGGCGGAATGGGAAGCCGGCCCCATCGTGGCCACAATCTTCGTGCGTTTCATCGGGCATTCGTGCGCTGC
>CAMCYM010000077.1 GCA_945883885.1 Chryseobacterium gleum | reverse complement strand
CAACCTCAATCTCAATCTCAATCTCAACCCGCGACGCGCAGCGTCGCCTCACTCCCTCCTCACCCTCCCCTCCCACGCCCCCACATGGCCGACGCGGTCACGCACCTCAACACGCAACGTGCCTTCGGCGCCGGCAGGGATGCAGCCGTCGCGGGCGTCGTACCAAATCCGCGCATTCTTCGCATCGTACCGCATGAGGATCCAGGCGCCATCGAACCACGCATCGATGCGGGAAATGCCTGACAGGGCGTCGCGGACGGTGAAGTCGATTTCGCGCATGCGGAGCCGGGTGACCGGTGAAGTGACCTTGAAGCCGGCGGAGATGGCCGGCGGGCGCAGGTCGGCGACGACGGCAAAGCGCCCTCCTTCCTTCGTCGAAAAGGCGATGCGTGCAGCGTCAGCGGCGGGAACCGAAGCGGGCAGGAGGACCTTTTCGCGGCCACCGGCGGCGTTGCGTTTTTCGATGACCCACGTGCTGGCTGGGCCGTCTGGGAGCGGCAATTCGACCGTGAATTCGCGGGCGATCGGAATCCACGCATCGCCGATGGCCCAAACCCCCGGCGCGACCTCCTCGAAGCGGAACGCGCAGTCGTCGTAGAACGTCCCGGCCGCGACGGTGACGCGGGCGCCGCCGTGTTCAAGGACCAGGTCGCGGTCGTGCCGAAGGGCGTGGTGGTGCGGGAGCGGGGCGGGGGGCGCGTCGGTGAGGGAAGGCGGGGCGGCGGGAGGGGGATCGGTGCCGACGAGGTCGAAGGCGAACTCGGCGACGTTGCCGTGGACGTCCTCGGCCTTGACCGCGATGCGGCGGGCCGTGCCGGGGGCTGCCGCGATGCAGGCGGACCGCTCGTCCCCGCTGTAGATGGGCAGGCGGTTGCCGGGGAGTCGGTGCAGGCGGTGGATTTGGTCGCGCGAACGCCGCCATTCCGTGTACACCGTGTGGGCATTCATGTCGCGCGCGACCCCAAAATCCAGCGTGTCCAGCTCCACGTCGAAGCACGACACCCCGTCCACTTCGAGGCACGTGCGGTAGACCCCGCAAACATTCTCCGTCGCACTCAACTTGTCGTAGGCCTCGACCGCAAACCGCACGGGCCCCGTCGCTTCGATGGACAGCGTGCCCGGCTCGATGCGGCGCGGCGCGGCCGATCCCGCCACCAGCGTGCCCGGTTCAGGAAGCACCCATACCGCGCGGACCGCAGGCGGCCGGCTGTCCGCAATGGGCAGGCCCCAAAGCAGCGGGTTGATGGGCCGGTCCGTGGCCGTTTCGCGCACTTCGAAGTGCAGGTGCGGCCCGGCACTGGAGCCGGAATTGCCTGAAAGTCCGAGGATTTCGCCAGCTCGAAAGGCAAACTCGACGTCCGGGCGCACGTCGAGGGAGAAGGTGGCGTCCGCGTATTGGCGGTCGCGGATCCACGAAGCCAGCGGTTCCGCGAATTCCTTGAGGTGGCCGTACACCGTGGTGATGCCGTCGGGCGAGCGCAGGTACACCGCTTGGCCGTAGCCGACGGGCGAAACGACCACCCGCGCGACGACGCCGTCGTGGGCCGCCAGCACCCGGTGGCCCTCGGTTTCCATCGTCTTGAAATCCAGCCCGGCGTGGAAGTGGTCGGTCCGCAGTTCGCCGAAGTTCCCCGTGAGTTTCAATGGAATGGCCAGTGGGGAATGTAAGCCCTCGCGGGCCACGTCCCCGCCGCGCACCTCCATGGAATCCAGAGGCACTCCGCCCTCCGGTGCCACCGACCCCACCGGGTCCAGCCCCCCTGGAAGCAGCGCCGCAGCTACCCCCGTAAACGCCAGCAAATACACGCGCAGAGCCATCGGTTCAAGAACGGCGAATCTAACTACATTTGTGCGGACCCTCCCTCATTTGAGTTGCATGGAACGACCGACCCCCGAACTCCTTTTGGCGCAGCTGCTTGAGCGCGCTTCGGAGCTCGCGGACCGGTACGAACGGTTGCGGGAACGGCTGCGCCACGTGGAAGACGAACTCGTGGAGGCGCAGCTGCGCATCGAAGAACTTGAACGTCAGGAGGTGACACCTTCACCATATACCCATCCCTCGGAATCCAGCCCCGCTTCGGTGGAGTTGACCCGGGCGGACATCGAACAGCTTCTCGCGGAAGTGGATGCCTGCATCTCCCTCCTCGCCTCCCCCACCCCCCACTCCTAATCCCCACCCCGTGAATTCAGTGCGCATCGTGCTTGCCGGCAAACCGTACGACCTCAGCGTAGATGCTGCAGAGGTCGCTGCGCTGCACCGGGCGGCCGAAGCCGTGAATGCCCAGGTGGATGGATTCCGGGACCGATTCGGGGTGACCGACCGGACCGACCAACTCGCCATGGCGGCGCTGCAGATTGCCTCGGAGCTTGCGCCCGATGCCGCAGAAACCGCCCCGCAACCGGTCCTTTCGGCGGAACTGGAAGAAGCTCTCGGTGTGCTGCTCGGTCGCCTCGACCGCCTCGTGGAGGGCTGATCCAGCCTAATCCCCCATGGACATGACGTTTATCCTAGGCGCACTCATCGGCCTGCTCGCAGGGGCAGCCGGCGGCTATGTGCTCTTCACCCGGTTGCTCGCCCGCAAAGCCAGCGACCTCATCGCCGAAGCGGAGCGCAAAGGCGAAGTACTGAAAGAGAAGAAGATCCTGCAAGCGAAAGAGAAGTTCATCGAGCTGAAGGAGCAAAATGCCCGCGAACTCAAGGACCGCTCGGCTTCTGTGACGCAGCGTGAGGAGAAGGTGAAAGCCGACCTCGACGCCTTGCGCCGCGACCAAGACCGCGTCACCGGCAAAGAGCAAAACCTCGACCGCGAACTCGAGAAGCTCAACCAGCGCCTCGAAGCCACCGAAGCGAAGGCGAAGGAGCTGGAAAAGAACCGCTTGCGTTCCGTAGAGTTGCTTGAGAAGACCGCGAACATGAGCGCCGAAGAGGCGAAGAAAGAACTGCGCGAACAGGTGGTAGGCGAAGCGAAATCGATGGCTGCCACGCAGGTACAGGAAATCCTCGAAGAAGCCCGCGTGAAGGCGAATCAGGATGCGAAGAAGATTGTGGTCCAAACCATTCAGCGCGTAGCCACGGAGCACAGCGTCGAAAACGCGGTCAGCGTCTTCAACATCTCGAACGACGACGTCAAAGGGCGAATCATCGGCCGCGAAGGCCGGAACATCCGGGCCCTGGAAGCGGCCACCGGCGTCGAATTCATCGTCGACGACACGCCAGAAGCCATCATCCTCAGCTGCTTCGACCCGGTCCGC
Organism: Chryseobacterium gleum; assembly: GCA_945883885.1. Lineage (GTDB taxonomy): Bacteria > Bacteroidota > Bacteroidia > Flavobacteriales_D > Sanyastnellaceae > CAMCYM01. The sequence continues at coordinate 4,443 of CAMCYM010000077.1, read as the reverse complement.
CGGGAGATTGCCCGCCTCTCGTTGCACCAACTCGTCACCGACGGCCGCATCCACCCTGCGCGGATCGAAGAAGTCGTGGCGAAGGTGACGAAGAAGATCGAAGAGGAAATCCACGAAATCGGCAAGCGCACCTGCATCGACCTCGGCATCCACAACATCAAAAGCGAACTCATGCGCATGGTGGGCCGGATGAAGTACCGGTCGTCGTATGGCCAAAACCTCCTGCAGCACAGCCGCGAAGTCGCTAACCTGTGCGCCACCATGGCCGCAGAACTGGGCCTCGACGCGAAGGCGGCCAAGCGCGCCGGCCTCTTGCACGACATCGGCAAGGTGAGCGACGAAGAGAGCGAGTTGCCACACGCACTCCTCGGGATGAAGCTTGCCGAGCGGGCGGGCGAGCGTCCGGACATCTGCAACGCCATCGGAGCGCACCACGACGAGATTGAAATGACGACCCTGCTGTCGCCCATCGTCCAGGTGTGCGACGCCATCAGCGGTGCGCGGCCCGGTGCCCGTCGCGAGATGGTCGAGGCGTACATCCAGCGCTTGCGGGATTTGGAAAACCTCGCCATGGAATACCCGGGCGTGACGAAGAGCTTTGCCATCCAAGCCGGCCGCGAGCTGCGCGTGATGGTGGAAAGCGACCAAGTGAGCGACGACCAGGCGGACCAGCTCAGCTTCGACCTCTCGCAGCGCATCATGAACGAAATGACCTACCCGGGCCAAGTGAAAATCATGGTGATCCGGGAGAAGCGCAGCGTGAGCATCGCGCGCTGAGCCCATGGCGGGTTGGGGCCAGGCGATCCGTTGGCAGACGCTCAGCGTGGGCGTTCAAATCGTCCTGCAACTCATCTTTTCGGCGGCCCTCGCACGGCTGCTGACCCCGTCGGACTTCGGCGTGATGGCCATCGCGCTCGTCGTGGTGGGTGTGGTCGAAATTTTTGCCCAAATCGGAATCGGACCCGCCCTCGTCCAGCGCAAGGACCTCAGCGACACCGACATCCGCACGGCTTTTTACACGTCGGCGGTGCTCGGCATCCTCTGCTTTGCGGCGCTCTTCGCGGCGGCGCCGGCCATCGGTTCCTTGTATGCCGAAAAGACGGGCAGCACGACCGATGTGCTGGTGGACGTGCTGCGCGTGGTGGCCTTGAGCTTTGTGATCTCGGGATTTACGCTCGTGCCGCGCAGTTTGCTCATCCGGCGGATGGCCTTTGACCGGCTGTTTCGCTCGTCGCTGGCGGCGATGTTGCTCGGAAACCTCGTGATCGGGCTCGGGCTGGCGTGGGCCGGGTCGGGGGTTTGGGCCTACGTGCTGGCGCTGCTTTCCCAAAACGCCCTCCTGGGCGTATTCAATTGGTTCCAAGCCCCCCACAGCATCCGCGGCCTCCCGTCCGCGGCCTCCTTGCGCAGCATGCTCGGGTACGGCGCGCGCAGCACGCTCTTCAACCTGGGCAACTACGCGGCGACGAAGGTGGATACGTTGGTGGTGAGTTTGAGTTCGAGTTTGAGTTTGAGTTCCAGTGCGAGTTTGAGTGCGGGGGGGGGCGGATGGGCGGCCACAGGCATCTACGACCGGGCGGCCTACCTCTACAGCCTGCCCATCACGGTACTGGGCAAACTCAGCGACAACGTCCTCTTTTCCGGCATGTCCGCCTTGCAGGACCGGCGCGAAGAACTCGCCCGGACCGTGCGCAACGGGATCCAAATGCTGGCCCTCGTCGTCGTCCCCGCCACCGTCTTTCTCACGGCCTTTGCGGGCGACCTCACAGTGGTTTTTTTGGGCCCGGCCTTTGCCGCATCTGGCCCCATCGCTGCCATCCTCTTTTCCGGGCTGGCGTTCCGGGCGCTCGCGAAGCTCGGCGATGCCACGGTGCGGGCCACGGACCTGCTCGTGCCGGCGGTGGTGCTGAAGGGGGCATTCGTGGCGGCGATTGCGGGGGGCGCTTGGGGAGCCGTGTCGTCCGGGGCGGGCCTGGCCGGCGTGGCGTGGGCGGTTACGCTCGCTACGGTGGCCCAATGCGTCGGCATGGCGGTGCTGGTGCGGCGGGCGGTGGGCTCCGCCGCCTTCGCCGGGGGGCGGCCGCTCGTTCCAGGCCTCGTACTCGGGGCCGTTGCGGGCGGGGTGGCCCTTGCGCTGACGGGGGTCCTCGACGGGTCGCCCTTCGCCCGCTGTGCCGTGGGCGCGGCCTTGACCGCCGCAGCCGTCGTGGGCACGGCGGTCCTCCGCCCCACCCTCCTCGACGGAGCCGACCCCGACCTGCGCCGCTCCCTCGCCGCCCGCCTCCCCCTCCCCGCCGCCCTCCGCGCCCGGCTGCGGCGCTGACTCCGGCGCACCCACCCGGAAACCGGTCCTATCTTTGCAGCCAGGTTCCCATGCTCCTCGCTGCAACCCTCCCTCCTGTGATGGCCCTGCTGACCGCGGGGTCGCCCGTGTGGCGCGTCCGGTGTGACGGCTGCGCGCTGCCGGTGGATTCGCTGTGGTCGGGCGAGGTGTGGGTTTGGACGGGGGAATGCCCCGGCGAGGCGGTGGAGTTCCGGTTCGATCGGGAGGACGGGGCATTTGCGGTGATGCCGTGGCCGTGCACGCCGCCGGCTGCCCCGCTCACCGAAGACCTCGCGGCCGCCCCGAAGGCCGCTCCGGCGCGGTCCTCCGCTGCAAAGCCCGCTCCGGCCAAGCCCCTCGAAGCTGAGGCCGCTGCACCATTCGGTTGGAGCCGGGAGGCGATGGTCGGCTGGACATGGGCAGCCGCTGCGGCGGGGCGCTGTTATCCCCCGACTTCGCGCGCGGGCGTCGTCGCGCTCGCGGCCCAAATGCAAAACCTCCCGTTCGAGCGGGACCGGGTGGCTGCGATTTTGGTTTGGTCCGAGAACTCCTGCCTCACCCCGGAAGCGGCCAGCGCGGTGCTGGGACTGGTGCAAGACGAAGCGCGGCGGCTCGAGCTGCTGCAACGCCTGGTTGCCCGGATGACCGCTCCGGAACGGCTGCCGCTCGACGCGCTGTTCCACCTCGAGCTGTACCGGCGGCAAGCGCGGACGGCCCTAGAAGCCACGGCTACAAAGTAAGCGGCGACACGTGTGAAAATTGTGGGCATGGCGGCCCCGGGATTCGGTGGGATGGGCGCAATTTTGTGGCATGCACATCCACAACTTTTCGGCGGGACCTTGCATCCTCCCCCAGCAGGTGCTTCAAGGCGCTGCAGACGCGGTCCTTGAATTCGGAGACATGGGCTTGTCCCTCCTCGAGATCTCGCACCGGACGCCGGAGTTTGAAGGGGTGATGGAGGAGGCGCGGGGCCTCGTGAAGGAACTCCTCGGCTTGCCGGAACGCTTCGATGTGCTCTTCTTGCAGGGCGGAGCGACACTGGGCTTCTACACGGTTCCGATGAACTTCCTGCCCGAAGGCGGCAAAGCCGCTTATGTGGACACCGGCACCTGGGCCGCGGGCGCGATCAAAGAAGCACGGATGGTGGGCACGGTGGACGTGGTGGCCTCCTCGGCGGCTTCGAACCACAACCACATTCCGAAGGGATACGTCGTTCCGGAAGACGCTGCTTACCTGCACGTGACCACGAACAACACGATTTTCGGAACCCAATACCACCCCTACCCCACCGCGCCGGTCCCGCTCATCGCGGACATGAGTTCCGACATCTTCTCGCGCACGTTCGACCCGGAACCGTATGTGTGCATCTACGCCGGGGCCCAAAAGAACATGGGGCCCGCCGGCACCGTCCTGTACATCGTGGACCGCGAGGCCCTCGGCAAGGCCGGGCGGAAAATCCCGACCTACCTCGACCTTGCGCAGCACCTTTCGAAAGACAGCATGCTGAACACGCCGCCCGTCTTCTCCGTGTACGCTACCCTGCTGACCCTTCGGTGGATGAAGGAACAAGGCGGTGTTCCGGCCCTCGAGGCCCACAACCGCGCAAAGGCCGAGTTGCTTTATGCAGAAATTGACCGCAACCCGCGCTTTGTCGGACATGCTGTGCCCGAAGACCGTTCGTGGATGAACGCCACCTTCACGCTCGCGCAGCCCGAGGATGCCTCCGCATTCGACCGCGCCTGGCAGGCGGCCGGCATCAGCGGGTTGACCGGTCACCGGTCGGTCGGGGGCTACCGGGCCTCGATGTACAACGCCCTGCCGCTCAGCTCAGTAGAAGCCCTCGTCCACGTGATGGCCACGTTTTAACTCCCTCCTTCGATGATCATCCTCGCAAACGACGGCATCAGCGCCGCAGGCCTACAGGCCCTCCGTTCGGCCGGACATACGGTGTTTACGGACCACGTGCCTGCCGATGGCTTAGCGGCATTCATCGCTGCAGAAGGAGTTGAATGCCTCCTCGTGCGCAGTGCGACGAAGGTGCGTGAACCTCTCATCGCGGCGTGCCCTGGCCTGCGCTACATCGGGCGCGGCGGGGTCGGCATCGACAACATCGATGTGGA
>CAMCYM010000076.1 GCA_945883885.1 Chryseobacterium gleum | reverse complement strand
TGCCACAGTTGTCCGTGGCAGTGGCATTCGGCGCAGGGATGGAGCCCACATTCACCGTCACATTCGCAGGGGCGAAGGTGAAGGTAGGAGCGGTGTTGTCGGCCACAGTAATCACTTGGGTCGCCGTAGACGTGTTTCCGCAATCGTCCAATGCGGTGAACGTGCGCGTCCGAACATACGTTCCCGGGCAAGCCCCAGGCGCGTTCGATGCAGACACAGTCACGGTTGCAGAACCAGAGCAATCCGTAGCTGTTGCCATCCCTTCAACGAGAACATCCCCACATTGCGCGGTGTAGTTTGCAGGCACAGATGTAAACACCGGGCCTTCGTTGTCCGTGAATGTGATCAACTGCGTGCCTGACGCACTGTTGCCACACAAGTCCGTGGCCATCCAAGTCCGCTGTACCCGACCGTTTGCGAGGCAGGTGGTCGGGTTGTCGATATTGTATTGTGCGGTAGAACCTTCTACAAATGCGGCATTCGAGCCTGAGTAGATGATGGTGATGCTGTTCGCAGTCGTCGACACCGTGACTGTAGCCGTTGGTGCAATGCCGTTCGTCACCACATTCACCCCGGAGACATCGATGCCCGTGAGGTTTGTGATAAACACGCGCCCGTAATCATACACGTAGCCGGAACCCGACGGCGTGGTAGATCCTTGGAATTTCAAATTCACCAAACCGTCTGTGGTCACGTCCACCGTGATTGCCCCACGGTGAGACACAGGATTCGAAAGAAGATTTGCTGTGGTTAACTCAAATCCTGCACCGATGGGGGCATTGAGTCGCTGGAGAACGAGCGGCTGACCAAACAAGCCTGGAACATTCCTTCCCATCTCCACTCGGAAACTTGCAGTCGAACCCGTCAAGCTCACGGCAGGCTCTGCCACTGCCGCATCGGTGTACGAGATGGCAATGTCCCCAGCTGCAGTGCAATTGTCTGTTGCAGACAACCCAGAAACTGCACCTGAACCCGGCGCAAGATCCGTTCCACAGGCCACCGTAATTGCCCCGGGAACCGTCAAGTTCGGAGCCGTATTGTCCTGCAGGGTCACGATTTGCGTCGCAGTGGTAGAATTCCCCCAGATGTCTGTGGCCGTGAAAGTTCGAGTGACCTGACGGCCACCCGCAACACATGACGCACTGGGTGAAGAAACGGAAACCGTCACTTCTGCATTCGGGAAACAGCCTCCGTCAACGGCAGTTGCCATGGTCGTCGGAATCGTTCCGTTGCAAGGGATAGTGACTGCTGCAGGAACTGAAGTGAACACCGGAGGGGTTGTGTCCATGCCATCGTTTGCATGACCGAACGGCAACGTGACAGTGTAGTTCGACTGAACACCACCGGGGAATACCTGCACGTAGAGTTGTCCGCTCAGGATACCCTTCGTCGTGAACTGACCCACGAGTACCCGGTTGTCTGAACCCGCGATACCGTTCGTATTCGCAACCGTCGTGAACCATCCGTCACCGTAGTAGCTGTCAAGTTCGACATCGCCACCCGCGTTGAAGTCACTCACCCAGCTAGTTGAGGCTACTGCCGTAGGGGCCGCTTCACCTGCACCCGCGTTCGGAACTTGGTCCACACCGATGGTCACCCATGAATCATAGGCGAGCTCCGGCACGATCGCAATGAACGCCGGGAGGATGTCCGTCGGGAACGGATTCGACGTGAAGGACGACTGGAAGAAGGGCTTGCTCGAACGGATGTAGGTGGGATTTCCCCCGTTGCCCGTCACGGCAGAGACGAAGTCCGTTGCAGAAGGTGTCCGCACATACATGCGGTACTTCGTGCCCTGCGGGGTGTCTCCCAAGTTTTCAATCTCAACACTGTAGCCATTTACAGCTGCGCCGAGGTAGCAGCAGTAGGTGCAGCTTCCATCCTCTTCGGTAGCGGATGCAGAGTAGTTGCAGGCTCCATTGTCTGTGCAACCCGACTGTTCGTCGTCGTCACAGACTCCATCGTTGTCCGCGTCGTTGTCTACGACCGTTCCAGTACCGTTCGTCGCACCGCTACAGGTTTCGCAGCCGACTGGGTAAACGCATGTGCTGTTCGCAGCGTCCGTTGCAGCGGCGTTGTAGTTGCAAGCAGTAGAGATTCGGCAACCCGGAATTTCATTCGCGTTGCACACGCCATCATCGTCGGCGTCGTTGTCCACGACCGTGCCAGAACCGTCGGTCGCACCGCTGCACGTTTCGCATCCCGTCGGGAGCACGCACGTGACCGTTTGGAGGGTGGCAGCTGCGTCGAAGTTGCAGGCGGCTGAATTCGTGCAACCGCAGAATTCCGGCGTGAAGGAAAACTGGTGGGTGAATGCCCCGCTGCCGTCACCGGGGACCACACGGACGTTCAGCGATGCGCTGACCGAACCTGCGGTGGTGATTTGGGCCAACATGACTTTGTTGTCAGCACCTGCGAGGCCGTTCGCAAAGCCGGCCGGGATGTACCAGCCGCCCCCGCCTGGAGCATTCGAAGCGTTGATGTTCAAGCTCCCTCCGGCGTTGAAGCTGGAGGCCCATGCCGACGAGTTCGACAGCAACACGTCACTCTCACCGGCGACCGCTTCTGAGGTCAAACCGACGGAGACGTAGCTGTCGTACTCCAGCGCAGGGAAGTACGCGAACAATGCAGGGTTGATCTGGTTCACCGTCAGACCGCCGAACTGATTTTGGTAAATCGGTGCGGTGGAGATGATGGAAACCGTTCCGGGCCCCGCCGTGCCGTCAGCGAGCACGGACGACACGTAGTCGTTTGCTGCCGCAGTTTGGAGGTACACGCGGTACGTTTTCCGCCCGGCGAGTCCGGACAGGGAAGAGGGCAATCCGGTAGCCGGAAAGGAGGCGTGCTCCTCCACCACAAGCTGGTAGCCAGGGCGTCCGGCCGGCCCTGCACCATAGCCCCAACAGGCTGTTTGGGCGACCAAATTGCCCGAAACACCTGCAAATCCGGCAAGTGCAGCGAGCAGGAAGTAGAATTTCGTCTGCATTATTCCTAGGTTAAGCGTCCGAAAAGTACGAAATATCGAGCGTACTTCCAAGAACATCGCAAGGAAAGTTCGTTTGGTCGACATTTCAAGGTGAGAGGTACCGGTTGAGGTTCGCATGGAGGTGTTCCTGTAGGGTCGGGGCCTTTGACGTAAATTTGGCCCAGAAAGTTTCCTTATATGTTCGACCAACTTCAAGAAAAGTTCGCGCGCGCTTTCCAAGTGTTGCGTGGGCACGGCAGCATCACCGAGGTCAACGTAGGGGACACGCTCAAAGAAGTCCGCAAGGCCCTGCTCGATGCAGACGTAGACTTCCGCACGGCGAAGGAGTTCACTGCCCGGGTCAAAGAGAAGGCCCTCGGCCGGGAGGTGCTGACTTCTTTGAAGCCCGGCCAGCTGCTCGTGAAAATCACGCACGAGGAACTGACCGCGCTGATGGGAGAGGCTGCGGCGGAGCTCCAGCTCACCGCGCGCCCGACCGTGATTTTGATGGCCGGCTTGCAAGGCGCCGGTAAGACCACCCACGCAGCGAAGCTCGCGCACTACATCGCTGAGAAGCACAAGCGCAAGGTGCTGCTCGTGGCCTGCGACGTGCACCGCCCTGCAGCGGTCGATCAGCTGAAAGTCGTCGGGGAAGCCGCCGGTGCCGCGGTGTATGCGGAGCCGGGCGTTGTGGATGCGGTCGGCATTGCTACGCGGGGCTTAGCGCATGCAAAGGCGGAAGGATTCGGAGCAGTCATCGTCGATACCGCGGGCCGGCTTGCCATCGACGCGGCCATGATGGACGAAATCGCAGCTGTAGAAAAGGCGGTGGCGCCCCACGAAGTCCTGCTTACGGTCGATGCCATGACCGGTCAAGATGCCGTCCGCACGGCCGCTGCCTTCAACGAGCGCCTCGGAATCACAGGGGTGATTTTGACCAAACTCGACGGCGACACCCGCGGCGGTGCCGCCCTCGCCCTCTACTCCACCATCGGCAAACCCATCAAGTTCGTGGGTGTGGGGGAGAAAATCGAGGCCCTGGAGGTGTTCCACCCGGACCGCATGGCCAGCCGCATCCTCGGCATGGGCGACGTGGTCTCGCTGGTAGAACGGGCCCAACAGGTCATGGACGACGCAGAGGCAGAACGCCTTGAAGCGAAAATCCGCAAGAACAAATTCGACCTCGAAGACTTCCTCACCCAAATCCAGCAGCTCAAGAAAATGGGCAATGTCAAGGATTTGATGGGGCTGATTCCGGGGATGTCGTCCGCAATGAAAAACATCGACATCGACGAAAACAGCTTCAAACGGGTTGAGTGCATCATCCAGTCCATGACGCCAGAGGAACGTGCAAAACCCGACCTCATCGACGCCAGCCGGAAGAAGCGCATCGCCCGCGGTTCTGGCACGGATGTCAACGACATCAACCGCTTGCTCAAGCAGTTCGAGGACATGCGCAAGATGATGCAGCTCATGACGAAAGGCGCAGGTGGCCAGCGAAGCCGCGCTGCCGGACTTTCACTCCCGCGTCGCTGATTCCCATGCTCCTCCTCGACGGCCGCGCCACCGCAGACACCATTGAAGCTGAGATCCAGTCCGAGGTCGATGCCCGGCTGGCCTCAGGCCACCGGAGGCCCCACCTCGCTGCAATCCTGGTAGGCGACCATCCGGCCAGCCGCGCCTACGTCTCGAACAAGGTAAAGGCCTGCAGCCGCGTAGGCTTCGACTCTACCCTGATCGAGTTGCCCGCCGACATCCGCGAGCACGCGTTGCTCGACGAAATCGCCGCCCTCAACGACGATGCCGCCATCGACGGCTTCATCGTCCAACTCCCCCTCCCCTCCCACATCAGCGCAGAGCATGTCCTCCTAGCCATCGCCCCCGAAAAAGACGTGGACGGTTTCCACCCCGAGCACGCCGGGCGCATGGCACTGGGGCTACCTGGACTTCTCCCCGCCACCCCTGCAGGACTCATGGAGCTTCTGCGCAGGTACGGGATTTCCACCGCCGGCATGCACGCCGCAGTGGTGGGTCGAAGCCACATCGTGGGGACCCCGACGGCGGTTCTGCTCGGCCGCAACACGGATCCGGGCAATTGCACGGTGACACTTTGCCACAGCAAAACCCGCGACCTACCGGACTTGCTGCGCTCCTGCGACCTGGTCGTAGCGGCCATCGGGCGACCCGAGTGGATCCAGGCGGATTGGATTCAGGAAGGGGCCGTCGTGCTCGACGTGGGCATCAACCGGGTAGAAGACCCTACGCGGCGCTCCGGCTACCGCCTGTGTGGCGACGTGGACTTTGCTGCGGTAGCGCCCCGCTGCCGGGCCATCACTCCGGTCCCAGGGGGCGTCGGTCCGATGACCATCGCCATGCTCCTGCGCAACACGCTGCGGGTGGCTTGCGGAAGTCCCTTTGACCGTGGGTGAGCTGACCGCCACGGATGCGCTGTACTTAAGGCGGGCCTTCGAGCTGGCGGAGCGCGGGCGGGGGGGGACGGAACCCAATCCGCGGGTAGGCTGTGTGCTGGTGGCGGGGGACCGTGTCATCGGGGAGGGCTGGCACCGGAGGGCCGGCGAGGCGCACGCCGAAGTGCGGGCGCTCGAGGCGGTCCGGTCGGCGGACCGACCCGCGATCCGGGGGTGTACCGCCTATGTTTCGTTGGAGCCCTGCAGCCACCATGGACGGACTCCGCCCTGTGCCGATCAGCTCGCGGCGGAGGGAGTTGGGCGGGTCGTCGTGGGCCGGATGGACTGCGATCCGCGCGTCAGCGGGCGGGGCTGTGCACGCTTGGAAGCGGCCGGCATCGAGGTGGTGGTGGCACCGACCGCTTCTGCGGTCGGCCGGACCATCGCGGACCAACTGAGGCGGTTTGAAACCGTCCGCACCGCAGGCCGCCCTTACGTGGTCCTGAAGTGGACCGTCACAACGGATGGATTTGTGGACCACCGGGAACCGGGCACAGCACTTCCGGGATCAGGCGGTTCGCCCATCTCCGCCCCGCACACGCGGCTCCTCAGCCATGCATGGCGCACTTGGGAAGACGCAATTCTGGTCGGGGGACTGACCGCAGTCATCGATGTTCCGCAGCTCGATGCGCGGGCGGTCGCCGGTCGCCAGCCCCTTCCCATCGTGCTCGGGCTGGCCTTGCCGGCGGACCACCCTCTCAGCGGGCGGGCCCTGCTGCTCGACCCAGGCACCGACCTCGCCGCCGCCCTCCGGTACCTCACCGCGGATCACGGCATCACCTCCCTCTTGGTCGAGGGCGGCCCTTCGACCCATCGCCGGTTTTTGGCGGCGGGCGTTTGGGACGAAATCCGCGTCATCACCAGCCCCGATGCAGTCGGAAAAGGTCTGCGGGCCGCGGGCCTCCCGGACGAGGCCCGGCTCGTTGCAGGTCCAAGCAGCATCGCCCCTTTCACCCGCTGGGGCCGCGACACCCTCCGCACCTACGTCCGGACTGCACCGCACTCCGGTTCTGTGTAGCTTCGCCTTCTATGGTTGCCCTCCTTCTCGCCATACTTTGCACCGCAGGCCTGCTGATCATTTTCCGCGCCTTTCCGCGCTGGAACGTGAATCCTTTGCACGCCATTGCAGTGAATTACGGCGTGGCGGCGACGTGGGGTTGGAGCTTTGCGGGCGGTTTGCCCGCGTTGTGGGAGTCCGCCCATTTGCCCTGGGTCATCGCCGGAGCTTTGGGAGGCCTGGGCTTCATTTTCATCTTCCGGTTGACCGCCACCTCGACGGTTGAGTGGGGCATGGCCACCACCTCCGTTGCTTCGAAGCTCAGCCTCGTGATTCCCTCCGGAATCCTCCTGACCTTGCACCCTACCGACCACCCGAACGCTCTGAAGCTCATAGGCATGGCGTGTGCATTGCCGGCTGTGGTGCTCTCCTCTTGGCCGGAACCTGGAGCCGGACCCCGCGGACGGTGGTGGGTGCCGTTTGCCCTGTTCCTCGGCGGCGGCGCGGTGGACTTGCTGTTTGCTTGGTACGGCGGCGAAGAGCACATGACCGCCCCTGAGCATCCCTACCTCTTTGCGGCCCTGCCCTTCACTACAGCCTTCTTGACGGGCCTGGTGGTGTTGAGCGTTGAACGTGCGCGGTCTATCCGTACCACCGGCGCTCCCGTGGGCTGGACGCGCCAAGACCTCATCGGAGGCCTCGTCCTCGGCACAACGAACTTCGGCTCGCTCTACTTCCTGCTCGAAGCTTATGCCCGCATTGACCTGGACCGATCGGCCATCGTCCCGGTCCTGAATCTCGGTGTCGTAGTCCTCAGCGCCACCACAGGCCTGCTCTTCTTCGGGGAACGCATCCGCCGCACGCACGCCGCAGGGCTCGCGCTCGGCCTGCTCGCCATCCTGCTCTTCCTCGCGGGAGGGTGAGGGATGAGGTTGAGGACGAGGGTTGAGGGTTGAGACGCCGCAGCGCGGCGAGAGATGAGGTTGAGGACGAGGTTGAGGGATGAGGGATGAGTTGGTGCGCCGCTGCGCGGCGAGGGATGAGGTTGAGGGTTGGTCGGCGCACAGCGGCGCCTCATCCCTGTTGCAGAGCGGTGCAGCCGCAGCCTCTCGCCGCGCAGCGGCGCCTCAAGTCGGCAATGCCGGCGTCCTTCTCCCTGGTTCAGAGCGGCGCTGCCGCATCTTCACTCCCGCTCCCCGTCCCTCCGCGCCCGCTGCATCGGGTTCTCCCCTTCCGGGCGTTGCTTCTCTTTGTAGAGTTCGAAGCGAGA
>CAMCYM010000075.1 GCA_945883885.1 Chryseobacterium gleum | reverse complement strand
GGTAAATCGCTTGTCTTCGAACACGTCCGCCATCGAGATGGATGTCAGGGCGCCGAGCCCGGGCTGCACCTGGACCGTGCCGGTGTAAGGCTGGTAGAACGCTCCGCCGAAGGTGTTCGCTACCTGCGACGTCAACGACTCGAGCGCGTAGTTGAGCCGGTAGGGCCGTGGAACGGGCAGCGTCGGCACCGAATCTGCCGGTTCGGGTGTAGGCCCTTCTGCAACGACTTCGGGCACCGGAGGCTTCCCGAAGGTGTAGTTCCGGATGTCCACTTGGCCCGGCCCCGGGATCCAGTCCCACCGCAGGCCCAGCCCTTCCCAGTCCGGCCCGCCCCCGCCCCCCAGACCGTCCCTTCCCGTGCCGCCGGGCACCAGGTCGACCGGTCGACGCGCCCAGTGCATCCGCCCGCCTTGCTTCCCGGTCAACGCCAGTTCGCCGGTCGAGGCCGCGAACTCGAATCCGCGAACGGGTTGCTCGAGCCGCTCGATCCGCTCCACGGTGGTGAAGAACCGGTAGTGGATGATGGTGTCAATGAAGGCTACCGCACTGTCGCGGCGCCCGGTCACCACCTCTTGGATCCCTTCGGCGGACGCCGCGCAGGCGACGAACCGGCCCGTCCCAGCGGGCTGCGGCCACCGGAAGTCGTACTCGGGCGTGTCCGTGTGCTGCGTCAACACGGCGCGGCGGGCGCCCCAAGCGGCGCTGAAGACGGCACGGTTGCGCCGCTCGTAGAAGGGCGCCGCGTCTTCGCCCGTGCCTGGATCGGGGCGGTTCGATACGAAGTACAGCGCGGTTCCGTCTTCCGAAAACCGCGGGTCGAGGTCGTCCCAGTCGTCCTCCCACAGGGCGACGTGGATGTTGCCCAGGGCGGACATGCGGTAGAGGTCGGATTTGCCGCTGCGCAATCCGCTGAATACAATCGTGTTGCCATCCGGACTGTACACCATCGACAGGATGCGGTCCATGCGGAGGATGGGCCGTTCTGCGCGGTCTCCGGACGTGAGATCGTAGGTGATCAGGGCCAGTTCGCCGCTGCGCTCGACGGTATACAGCACCGAGCGGTCGTTCGGGTGCCACGCGAAGACCGGGTATCCGGCGTCGGTGATGCGGTCGAGGCGGTGTCCGTGGCGGCCGATGCGGCGGGTCACCCCCGTCGTCAGATCCGCGTGCCAAACCGACACCTGGCCCCGGTCCTCCGTGGCATATACGGCCTGGGTGCCGTCGGGGTGGAGGCTGGCCCGCAGTCCAGCCATCCGGCGGGGGAGCGGATGGGGAAGTTCGCCCAGCCGCTTCGGCGCACGGTACCGACTCGGAGCCGCTTGCCCGTCGAGGTGGTAGGCCTCGACTTCGGCGATGAGTTGCTCGACTGACATGCCGAGGGCGTACTGGATGCCGCTGTCCGCACTGCGCGCGACCCGGGCCATGAAGAGCACGTTTGCGAGCGTCGCGTCGCCGTAGAGGTCCGAGATGTATTTCCAAACCGCCTGTCCGGCGTGCGTCGCGTCGTTGCCTTCCAGAGCAGAGATGCGACGAAGCCGTCCGGAAGCGGCCAAATCCCCGACATCCAGGCGCACCTCGGCCGACCACGGCTCCCCCATGAAGGCGCACAGGCCTTCCAGGAACCAGACGGGGTAGTCCGACATCGAGGCATTGCGGAGGGCATCCTGCCAGTTGCCCCCGTACATGGTTTGGTGCACCAGCACCCGCGTGAGCCCGCTGCGGAGGTCGCGCAGGAGCTGCGACGACGTGCCTTCACCGTAGAGAAACAGCTTGTTGCCGACCAGCCGTGCCGTGCCGCCGATGTTGCCGTTTCCTCCCTCCGGCGCCGCCAGCCCGACGTTCGACTGCCTGAAATCCAGGATGCTGGAATAGACGAGGACCTCGATGGGCCCTTCGATGGACCGATCGAACGTGGATTCTACCTCGGCTCGCACGGAAGGCAATGCCCGCACCACCCGCCGTGCAAGCTCCGCACCGCCTTGGTAATGAAAGACATTGAAGTCGCCGGCAGGGTAGTACTGCCAAAAAAAGTCCTTGTGCTGCAGCCGGTTTTTGCCGTACGTCGTATTCGATCCGTCGTAGAACTGGGCACGCCCTTCTGGCCCGCCCGTCCCGAGGAGGAATGCCGCCACCGCGGCGCATAGGACCCGATTCCATCCCCGCTGCACGTCCCGAATTTACCACCTTTGCACCCATACCCTGCTTCCCGTGGCTTCCCTCCAACTCGTCTCCCGGCCCTTCGGCCCGTTCGAAGAAAACACGCTGCTCATCCTCGGGCCGGTAGATGCTTCAGGCCAGCGGCTTGCTGTTGTCGTCGACCCCGGCATGTCCACCTCGGCAGAATGCGCCGAATTCGATGCGTGGTGTGCATCGTTGGGGGCGACCGTTGCCGACGTGCTGTTGACCCACGCTCACCTGGACCATGTGGCGGGTGCGGGCCACGTTTTTCGCACCACGGGCTTGCGACCCCGGCTGCATCCGGACGACCGCACGACGTACGACCGGGCTCCGGTGGCGGCTGCGCTCTATGGCGTGTCGTTCGATACACTGCCTGAACCGATCGAGGATTTGGCCGACGGGCAGGTGCTGGACCTCTTCGGATGTGATGTGCACGTGGCGCACTGCCCCGGCCACGCGCCCGGCCACGTGGTCTTTTATTCCGAGCGTGACGGCTGGCTTGTGGGCGGCGACGTGCTGTTTCGGGGCAGTGTGGGCCGCACGGACCTGCCGGGTGGCGACGGCCCTGTGCTGGCTGCGGCGTTGCACCGCGTCGTGTACACGCTGCCGGATGCGACGGAAGTTTGGCCCGGCCACGGGCCCACCACCACCGTGGGGGAGGAGCGGCGCACGAACCCGTTCGTGAACGGCGCCCGCACCGGCATGCTGGACCGGACGTGATCAGCCCGCGCGGCGGAGCTTGAACGTGAAGGACGTGCCTTCGCCTACGGTGGACCGCACCTGGATGTGTTGGCCGTGGGCTTCGATCAAATGCTTGACGATGGCGAGCCCGAGCCCGCTTCCGCCGGCCTGCCGGGACCGGCTCTTGTCGACGCGGTAGAACCGCTCAAAAATCCGCGGCAGGTCGTCTTCGCTGATGCCGATGCCGGTGTCGGAGACTTCGAATTGGACGAATTCGTCGCGCGGGACGATGCGGATGGTCGTCGTTCCGTGCGGCCGGCCGTACGTGATTGAGTTCACCACGAGGTTCGTCAGGACCTGCCCGATGGTCGTGCTATCGCCCAGAACGAGCAGGGAACGGGGGGTGTCCGGGTGGAGGAAGAGGGAGATCTCCGCACGTTTGGCCTTCGGCTCGAGGCTCTCGATGGTGTCACGGGCCAGTTCCA
Organism: Chryseobacterium gleum; assembly: GCA_945883885.1. Lineage (GTDB taxonomy): Bacteria > Bacteroidota > Bacteroidia > Flavobacteriales_D > Sanyastnellaceae > CAMCYM01. Next base: position 4,394 of record CAMCYM010000075.1, on the reverse strand, counting down.
CGGCGTCAAACTCCTGAATCCGAAGGCCTAAGATCCCCGATTCTATCCGCGAAATCGCATCGAGGTCCTCGATCAAGCCCGTCATGCGCTCCACGTTTTTTGCGGCCTTCGTCAAGAATTTGTGGCTGATTTCAGGGTCCTCGTACGCCCCTTCAATGAGGGTTAGGATGAAGCCCTGGATGTTGTGCAGCGGCGTTTTCAGCTCGTGCGCAAGGTTCCCGATGAACTCCTTGCGGAAGTGCTCGTTTTCGCGCAGGTTCGAGATTTCGTTCGATTGCATGGAGTTCCAAATCCGGGCCTGGCGCCGGATGTACTCCGTCCAATCCTCCGTCATCTGCAGGTCCTGCACTTCCGACTCGGCGCCTGACATCCGCCCGATGGCCCGGAACACATCGCGCATGGGCCGGTGCACCCAGCGGTGGAAGGCGTAGCCCGTGGCGCCGCCCACGGCGGCCCCGGTTGCCAGTGCCAGCAGGACCCGCCCGGCCAAGGACCATTCCGCAGGCCACGCATCTCCGGCCGCGAACCGCGCCACCGTCAACGTGCCGAAAACGACAAGTGCTGTGATGACACCGGCGAACAGAGCGGCGGCAGCGGGGGACCGGAACATGCAGTAAAGATGGGACGAAACGCCTGGGAGTGCGGCGCGGTCAGACTTCAAACTTGTAACCGACGCCTTTCACTGTGCGGATGCAATCATCGCCGAGTTTCTCCCGCAACTTGCGGATGTGCACGTCGATGGTGCGATCCCCTACGATGACGTCGTTGCCCCATACGGCGGCCAGGATGGCTTCGCGCGTGAACACCCGGCCTTGCTGGGAAATCAGCAGGCTCAACAACTCGAACTCCTTGCGCGGCAGCGTCAATTCCTCGTCCCCCTTCAGCACGAGGTAGCGTTCCTTGTCGACCCGGATGCCCTGGGGGTCTTCCGCACGTCCGGCACCTTTGACCTCGAAACGCCGCAACAGGGCCTTCACGCGGCTCACCAGCACCTTCGGCTTGATGGGCTTCATGATGTAGTCGTCGGCGCCGGCTTCGAATCCTGCGATTTGGCTGTAATCCTCTCCGCGAGCGGTCAGAAAGGCCACCACGCTGTGGTCGAGTGTGCGGTCGTTGCGGATTTCCGTGCACGCCTCCACCCCGTCCATTTCCGGCATCATGACGTCGAGCAAGATGACGTCCGGCACCATTTCTTTCGCGAGCGCAAGACCTTCCCGGCCGTTTCCGGCGGTATGGACCGTAAAGCCTTCCTTCGCCAAATTGTAAGCGAGGAGCTCGAGGATGTCCGGTTCGTCGTCAACGAGGAGGATGGTCGGGGGCGCCATGGTTGCCGCGAAGGTCGGCTTCAAAATCGAATCACCGGATAAAATCCATGTGACCGGAATGTTAATTCGTTCCCGGAGTTAGTCCTTTATCCTGCTGAACCTGAGCGCTTTCAGCATCCATTTGGGCAGCGGCTCGTCCGCTCCCCGCTTCTGCACGTTCAGGAACAGCCCCCACTTTTCGAGGATGGGGATTTTGTGGACCTCGATCAGCTCGAGCCAGCATTCGTCCGGGTCGTCGATGTACACGCAATGGACCTTCGTCTCGCCCATGCCGATGGCGTCAGCCGTATCGCATCGGAAGGGGAATCCGCTGTCATCCAGTCGGTTGCCGAGGTCGTTCATGCCGCGCACGTCGAAGCCGAGGTGGGCGATGCCGGTGTCGCACCAGATGCGGTCCTCGAAGATGAAGCGGCCGGGCCGGTCGAGGGCTTGGACGAGTTCGATGTAGGTCCGGCCGGTGACCGGACCAAACCCCCCGCGGCCGGGCTCCGGCTGCGTCAGGAGGACCCGGCGGTACCGCTCTCCCCCGCGTTCCCGCCCCGCGAAATCCTCGAACACGCCGGTCGCATCGTGGACGACGGTGCTGAAGCCCAGCGGCCCGGCATACAGGCCCATCGCCCGATCGATGTCCGCGACGCCGATGGTACAGCCCATCGCCCCGCCCGACGGGTGGCCGGTATCGGAGAACCAATCGTCCGCCTCGTAGATGGAAAACAAGGTCCCGTCGGGGTCTTTCAAGGTGAAGGTAGCCGCGCCCCACGGCGCAGTGGTCAGTTCCGGGGCGCACGCATCGCCGAGAATCGCCCGGGCATGGGCATGCATCCGACGGATGTCCCGGCACTTCATCGAAACGGCCAGCAGCCCGAGGTCGCCCATGCCCACCGCCCACTTCGCCGGTACCGGCTCAAAACTCACCGGCCGCAACACCTCAAACGCGCACCCACCCTGCAAGTTCATCACCATGCTCGCCCGCTTCGTGATGGTCGTCCCCCGCGTGTGGCTGTCCATCAGCGGAGCCGCTTGGACGCTGTCGAAGAAGGGGATGTCCATCCCGAACAACTTCCGATACAGCCGCAATGTCCGGTCCATGTCGGTCACGGCGATGCCGATGTGCTGCATGCCCAGGACGCGGCCGGGGGAAGGGGTGAGGCGCGGCTTCGCCGCGGAGGGATGAGGCGCGGCTTCGCCGCGGAGGGTCGGGGTGGCGGACGGGTTCATGGGCGGGGGGCGTTGGAAAGGTGGGGCATGGACGTGACGGCGGTGATGTAGGCACGCCAAAGGTCCGCTACCTCCTTTTGCTTCCAAAACCGCCGTGCCTGCCAGGCTCCGCGGAAATCCAGGGCATGGCCCCACCACCATCCGGCAAACCGGGAGCCGGCGGCCAACCCCATTGCGGCAACCCCCCATTCCGCGAAGGCTGGGAGGCCGCTGTCCCATGCCCACGCGATGCCGATGGCCTCGACCGCCCAAACCAGGGGGAACAGCGCCATGGCCAGGGTCATGTGGAAGGTGCTGCGGAAGCACACGTCCTTGATGCGGCGCAGGCCCTGCCGATGGAGCAGGGGAAGGATCCACGCGGTCGGGGCGCCCGCGGCTGCGGCGAGGGGGGCGAGGAGCGGAATCCACAGGGCGGCACGGCGTGCTTCGGCCGGGGTCCGGCCCCAGTCTTCGGGGCGGCCCCAGTGCTCGGCTCCGGCGCGGTGGACGGCGTCCCACGCTCGGGCGACGTGTTCGAGGGCGGCCTCGTCCGCCGTGCCGAGGGTGGCCAGGTGGGCCGCCGTGGCTTCCCATTCCGGGCCGCATCGCTCGGTGGTGCGCAGGGCCCGGACGTAGGACGCGAGGGCGCCGTAGCCGCGCTCGGGTTGGATGTCGGGGCAGAGGTTCCGAAGGGCTGTCGCGACGCGGGAGGCGAGGATGCTCGGCTGCAGGCTGTTTTTTTCCGGGTCTACCGCATCGAGGTAGGGGATGGGGTCGCCCACGCGGTAGCGGAGGCGGCGTCGGAATCCGTCGTACTGCTCGTAGTCGAGGCCGACGGGGATGAGTTGGAGCCGGGCGAGCGTCGGGTCGGTTTTCAGGCCGAGGTCGAGGAGGTCCACGAAGCCGCGCTTCATCGGGCGGATGCTCTTGCTGCCGTGGTGGTTGCCTTCGGGGAACAGGCCGATGACAGCGCCGCACCGCAGCCGTTCGACGCAGATTTCGAAGATGCGCCGGTTGCGGGCGTCGATGTCCGGCAAGCGGTCGCGTTGGCGGAAGATGGGCATTTGGTTGAACGAGAACATCAAGAACCGCGCAACCGGGTGGTAAAAAATGTCCGAACGGGTGAGCCAATGCACCTGGTGCTGCCGCATCAATCCGCAATGGATCAACGGGTCCATCAAGCCGTTTTGGTGGTTGCACACGAGGATGACAGGGACGCCCGGCTCCGGGATCTTCTCGATGCCTTCGGTCCCCGTGATCCGGTGGTAGCGGGTCACCGCGCTGCCCACCCACGGCAACATCATCCGGTAGATCGGATGGCCGCGTTGGATGGGCGGTTCGTGGAAGGGCTTGCTCATCGCAGGCGGGCTCCCGTGGTGTCCGCCAGTGCATGCACGATACGCTGCACCGCACGGTCGATGGCCCCGTCGGTCAACGTTTTCTCCTCGTCTTGCAACCGCAGCGAGATGGCATACGAAACGGTGCCTTCCGGCAACGACTCGCCCACGTACACATCGAACAGCCCCACCCCGCGCAGCAACCGCGGCTCCGCCTTCAGCGCCACTTCACGCACCGTGGCGAACGCGGTCTCCTTCGGCAGGATCAGGCTGAGGTCGCGCCGTACCGCGGGGAATTTGGCCAGCGGGCGGGCCACCGCCCGCGGCACCCGCAACCCGGCCAGCACCTCCACATCCACCACGGCCGCCACCACCGGCGTCTCCACCTCAAACGCCGCGCACACCTCCTGCCGCACCGGCCCGGCCCACGCCACCACAGCCTCCCCCACCGTCCACCGGCTGCCCCCCGCCCACAGCGGATGCGCGGCCGCCCCATCCTCCCGCACCAGCCCCTCCACGCCGACCGTGCGCAACA
>CAMCYM010000074.1 GCA_945883885.1 Chryseobacterium gleum | reverse complement strand
GTTGTTCCCGCCTTTGCCGATGGCAAGGCTCACTTGGTCCGGCTTGAGGAACACCTTCGCCCGCGCTTGGCCCGGAACGATTTCGATGGACGTGATTTTTGCCGGGCTGAGGGCGCGTTGCATCAACAGCTGCTCGTTCTCCGTCCAGTTGATGACGTCGATGTTCTCGTTCTTCAACTCGCGGACGATGCTGTGGATGCGGGAGCCCTTCATGCCGACGCACGCCCCGACCGGGTCGACGCGCTCGTCGTAGGACTCCACGGCCACTTTCGCCCGCTCACCCGGAGAGCGTACCACCTTCTTGATGGTGATGAGCCCGTCGAAAATCTCGGGGACCTCCATCTCGAAGAGCTTCTCGAGGAATTCCGGAGCCGTCCGCGAAAGGATGATGCGGGGGCTGCCGTTGCGCATTTCCACGGCATAGACCACCGCGCGGATGGTGTCTCCTTTTTTGTAGAAGTCGCCCGGGATTTGGTGTTCCTTCGGCATCACGACTTCGTTGTCCTCGTCGTCGATGAGCAGGACTTCGCGCTTCCAGATTTGGTACACCTCCGCGCTCATCACCTCGCCCACGCGGCCCTTGTATTTTTGGTAAATCGCGTCCTTCTCAAGCTCCATGATGCGGCCGGCCAAATTCTGACGGAGCGCGAGCACGTTGCGGCGTCCGAACTCCTCCAGTTTCAGCTCCTCGGACACCTCCTCGCCCACTTCAAAGTCCGCCTCGATCCGCTTCGCTTCGGTCAGCCCGATTTGCTTGTTCGGGTCTTCCACCTCCCCGTCCTCGACGATTTCGCGGTTGCGCCAAATCTCCAAATCGCCCTTTTCCGGGTTGATGATGATGTCGAAGTTCGAGTCGTCCCCGAACCGCTTTTCGATCATTGACCGAAACACGTCTTCGAGGATGCCCATCATGACCTCGCGGTCGATGTTTTTGAACTCTTTGAACTCCCGGAAGGAGTCCACCAGGTTGAGTTGAGTCATGGGTGTGACGGGTTGAATTGCTTCTTAGGTGCTTTGAAAGACACCACGATCCGGGTGGATGCGATGTCGGAGAATGGGAGGATGCGCGTGGCCGTAATCCATTTGCGGGACTTCGAGGCCTCGTCCCGGACCTGTACCTCGAGGGCGAGGGTGTCCGCTTCGACGGCCGCAAGGACCCCTTCCACCTTCTCCCCGTCCGCCAGCCGCACATCCACTTCCCGGCCGATGTTCTTCACATACTGGCGGTGTAGTTTCAGCGGCATGTCGAGGCCGGGAGAGCTGACATCGAGCGCGTAATCCTGCGCATCCCGGTCCAGGGAGGCGTTCAGGTGGCGGCTCAACGCGATGCAGTCCTCGATGGACGTCGCGACATCGTGGTCGAGAAAGACCTTGATGACGTTCCCATCGCGGACGACGACGTCCACGACGAAGCCCGGCGTTCCTTCGAGGAACGCATCGGCCAGTGCACGGATGTCTTCAGGGCGGATCATGGGATTCGGTCGGACACGAAAAGAGGGGCCGAGACCCCTCTTTATCGCACTCCTTCTGAGAATTTTCGGTGCAAAGATAGTCCGAATCCCTCCCCTGCAGCAGCGCATTCGCACTTTTTCACACCCCGGCCGCGTTCAGGGGTGCGGACGCCCGTAGTTTTGAGAACCGCCATGTCGTATGTGCTGAAAATGATCGCCGAGGGAGAGCACCTCCACCAGGATTTCAAAACCCGGGTGGAGGACGCGCGGAAGATTGCGCGTACCCTTGCGGCCTTCGCAAACACCGCGGGCGGCCGCTTGCTCGTGGGAGTCCGCGACAACGGGACCGTCTGCGGCGTGCAGGCGGAAGAGGAGTACCACATGATCCAAGCCGCGGCCACGATGCATTGCAAGCCGGCCGTCCCGTTCGAAATCCAGGTCTGGAAGGCGGAACTGCGCACCGTACTGGAAGTCAAGGTGCCGCGGTCCGTGGGGCGTCCGCACTTCTGCGACGACGAACAGGGACGCTGGTCGGCGTGGTTGCGGCGGGAGGATTGCAACCACAAGGCGTCGCCGGTGCTGGTGCGCGTTTGGCAGTACGAAATGCGGCGTGAACGTTCGGAGTTCCGGTACGACGCCTATGTGGGCAAGCTGTTCGCGCGGTGGCGCGAGGGCCGCGTGTTGCAATTCCGCCAGGTGTGCCGGTATGCGCGGCTGGAGCCCTATGCTGCAGAGGAATTGCTGGCTTTGCTCATCGTTTGGGGCATTGTAGCTACCGAGCCGACGCCGCGGGGCTATACGTATGCGCTGGCGGACGAGGCTGCGCTCGATCGGTTGGAAACGGATGGCCCACATGCATGGAGATATGCGGGGTAAGATTTTCATATACAGCATGTTGTTTGCCGCCGCCGTACCGGCTGCGGCCCAAACGCGTCCCGTCGGCACCTGGGAGGACCACCGGCCCTACGGCCAAGGCCTCGAGCTGGTCTGGTGCGGTGCAGCCGGGGACACCGCCTCCGACGCCGGCTTCGTCGCGGTGCGCACCCCCGGGGCCGTCTTCACCTTCCGGCCCGAAGACGGCACGGTGGAAAAGCGCTCGAAGGTCCAGAGCCTCAGCGCCGGCGCGCCTACGGCGCTTTTTTGGGACGCCGCCCGGTCCACGTTGCTGGTGGGCCACGCCGACGGGACAGTGGACTTCGTCGCCGAAGACGGGCGGCGCACCTACACCCTCATCGACATCCGCGAGAGTTCCCTGATCGGCAGCAAGTCCATCCGCAGCTTCACGGCGTCGGAAGACGGGCAGCAGGTCTACGCCGCGAGTGCGTTCGGGGTGGTCGTCATCGATTTGCGGACCCGCGACGTGCGCGACACGTGGTACCCGGAAGGATCCCAGAACCGCCGGGACGTGCGCGGAGTTCTGGCCGACGGCGGTCGGCTGGTGGTGTGGACCGATGCCGGGGTGTTCGAGGCGGATGCGGCCCACCCGTTCCTCGGTTCGCCCGATGCGTGGATCCGCTGGGAGGACGTGCCGGACGAGCAGGCGGACGTGCGGGAGCTCGTTTGGGATGCCGAGGGCGAGCCGATGCTGCACATCCACACCGCCGATGCTTCGCCGCCCGACGCCTTGTGGGTGCTCGAGAATGGCCTGTGGTCCCCCCACCCCACCTTCGCCTCGAACCAAATCCAGTGCATCACGACGGGCTTCGCCCCCGACGGCACCTGGCGGCTCGCCGTGGGCGACTTCAACGGGGTCCGTCTGTACGATGCCGCTGGGGCGCTGGTCGACGTGGACTATGCCGCCGGGGGCGTCGAGTTCCGGCCGCGGGACCTGGTGCTGCGCGGGCGGCACGTGTGGGTGGCGAGTGCCCAAGGGGGGCTGCTCCGGATGGACCTGCTCAACGAGGATGCCGGGATTGCACGGGCGCCCGAGGGGCCGCCGGTGGCGGCGTCGCGTGCCGTCGATGCGTGGAACGGGAACGTGTGGGTGGCGTCGGGCGCCGTCGATGAGACGTGGACGAGCCGGTATCGCAAGGACGGGCCGTTCGGCCGTGTTGAGGGGGAGTGGGTGGGGGTGCCGGTGGGGGCGGGGGTGAATGAGCTCGCGGGGGTGAACGACCTATTGTGCGTGGCCATCGATCCACGCGATCCCGCCCACGTGTACTTCGGGTCGTGGGAGGAGGGGCTCGTCGAGGTGCGGGAGGGGGCGCTGGTGGCGATCCACAACGCTACGAACTCGACGCTGCAGCTCGGGGACTTCGGGGGATCGCCGCGGTGCGGGGTCGCCGGGGTGGATTTCGATGAGGCTGGGAATCTTTGGTATACGAATGCCTTCGTGGAGCATGCGTTGCAGGTACGGCGTGCGGATGGAACCTTCGCGCAGATGGCGCTCGGCTCGGCCCTCGGGACCGACGGCTGGCTCGGCGATGTGCTCGCTGCGCGCAACGGGTACATCTGGGCGGTGATGCCGCGCGGCCAAGGGCTGCTCGTCTACAACACTGCCGGAACGCTTGAGACGACCGCAGACGACGATTGGCGCATCCTCACCACGGACCCGGCGCGGGGAGGTTTGCCATCGAACGACGTCTACTGCGTCGAGGAGGACCTGGACGGTGAGGTTTGGATCGGCACAGGGGCCGGACCGGCGGTCGTCTACGTCCCGGAGGCGATTTTTTCCGAAGATGCCAGCGGCCCCTGGGCCGCCCAAATCCTGATCGCGCAAGACGGAAACAACCAGTACCTCCTTGAAACAGAAGCCATTCGCTGCATCCGCATCGACGGCGGCAACCGCAAGTGGATCGGCACGTCCACATCTGGAGCGTTTCTCATGTCCTCCGACGGCCTGCAACAACTCGCCCACCACACCTCCGCCGACAGCCCGCTGCCCAGCGACGCCGTAACGGGCATCGCCCTCAACCACGCCAGCGGCGAAATCTACTTTGCCACCGAAGCCGGCATCGTCAGCCTCCAGGGCGACGCCACGAACTTCGTCCAGGCCATCGACGACCTCACGGTCTTCCCGAACCCCGTCCGCGCCGACCACGCCGGGCCCATCGCTGTAGACGGGCTTGCCTACGGCTCGACCGTGCACGTCACCACCGCGGCCGGCCGGTGGATTTCCACCTTGATGTCGGAAGGTGGCCGGGCGGTTTGGGATGGGCGGGATGCCGACGGGCGGCCTGCCCCCAACGGCGTGTACCTCTTCTTCGCCGCCGACGCCACCGGCCGTTCCGCCGGCACTGCGAAGGTGGCCCTGATGCGCTGACCCCATGCGGTTCCCCGGTGCCCTCCCCCCCAGCCGACTTCCCCATGCGGGTACGACCATCTTCGCGGAAATGTCTGCTCTTGCCGTGGCCCACGGGGCCGTGAACGCCGGCCAAGGCTTCCCGGATTTCGATCCACCCGCCGCGCTGCAAGCCCGCGTGACCGAGGCCATGCGGGACGGCTGGAACCAGTACGCTCCGATGGCCGGCGACCCGGCCTTGCGGGAATGGCTCGCAGAAGACCTGCACCGCCGCGCCGGAGTCGCCCTGGACCCGGCCTCGGAGGTCACTGTCGGCGCCGGAGCCTCGTCCTTGCTCTTCGCGGCTACGGTGGCGCTGTGCCGGCCCGGAGACGAGGTGATCCTCATCGACCCGGCCTACGACCTCTATGCCCCCGCCGTCACTTTGGCCGGCGCAACTGCCGTTCGCATCCCGGCTACCGCGCCCGAATTTGCCCTCCCTCTCGAGGCCCTCGCGGGGCACCTCACCCCGCGGACCCGCCTGCTGTTCCTCAACTCGCCGCACAACCCCACGGGCCGGGTGGTCACGGCCCCGGAACTCGCGCGGCTCGCCGACCTCCTCGCCCCCACCGACACCATCCTGCTCAGCGACGAGGTCTACGGCCCCCTCGTGTTCGACGACCGCCCCGCGCTCAGTGCCTTCCACGAACCCCGGCTCGCCGAGCGCACCCTCGCCGCCGTGTCCTTGGGCAAATTGCTGCATTGCACCGGTTGGAAAATCGGCGCCCTGCTCGGGCCGGCCGACCTCATGGCCGAAGTCCGCAAAGTGCACCAGTTCGACGTGTTCTCCACCGGCGCCCCGTTCCAACGCGCCATGGCCACCTACCTCAACTCCGACGACGGCCGTGCGCACCTCGCGGGATTGGCGGCCCTGCATGCCGCCGGCCGCGACCGCCTCCTCGCGGGACTCGAGGGCACGCCGTGGGCATTCCGCCCCGCAGAAGGAGGCTTCTTCCAACTCCTCGATGCCACGGATTTTGCCACCGGATCGGATGCCGACCTCTGCCGCAGCTGGACCGTGCGCCACGGCCTTGCCACGATTCCGTTGAGCAGCTTCCTCGCTGCCCCGGATGCAGCTGCCCCCGTCCTGATCCGGGTTTGCTTTGCCAAACGCCCCGAAACCCTGGACGCCATCGCGGCGCGGCTCCGCGCCATCCCGCTTGACCCATGAAGGACCTCAACGTCGTGCTGTTGACCACCTCCCCCCGCTGGAACGACCCAGACGGGAGCATCGCGGAGACCGAAGTCCTGCTCGAGGACGCCGAACGCGCGGGCACCCTGGCCGCCGTCGACCTCCTTGTCCTTCCTGAGCTCTGGACTACCGGCTTCACCCTCGAGCCTGCCCACGCCCGCGAGTCGGAAGCGGGTGGCCCCGGCCGCGCGGCGATGTCCCGTTGGGCCGAGCGGTGGCAGTGCGCGGTCGTGGGCAGCCTTGCGGTGGCAACCGCCGACGGAGCCTACGCGAACCGCATGCATTTCGTGCGTCCGGACGGATCCGCCACCTGCTACGACAAGCGCCACCTCTTCGGCCTCGGCGGCGAACCCGGCGCTTACCGGCCCGGTCGCGACCGGGTGGAAGTCGAGTGGCGAGGGTGGCGGATCTTGCTCCTGATTTGCTACGACCTGCGCTTTCCCATCTTTTCCCGGAACCTCGGCGACCCGCCCTACGACGCAGTCATCTACTCCGCCTGCTGGCCTGCGCCGCGCATCGCCGCATGGGACACCCTACTGGCCGCACGCGCCATCGAAAACCAATGCTATGCCATCGGCGTGAACCGCTGCGGCACCGAGCCCGGTCCCCTCGAATATCCCGGGCATTCTGCCGTGTACAATCCGTTGGGAGCCTGCACGTCCTCAAACGGTCACGATGCACTCCCGCAGACGCTGCACGTACTTCTTGATTTTGCGCACCTCAGCCACATCCGGCACAGCCTGCCGTTCCTTCGGGATGCTGACCGCTCCTGACGGGTCTATATCCCTATCTTCTCGGGGGATTGTCCCATCGAGCGGGATGTTCTCCCGGACGCTTCGTCCACGAAGTGCCATTCCGTCCCCGCGGAGTCGCTTTCGAAAAAGTCAATTGGATCGAGAAGTAGCTGTCGTTGTTCTCCGGGTTTCCGCGCCGATTCGGTGCCAACGGGTTGTAGGTGTGGTCCGAAAGCAGTCCTGCCCCTTCTCCAGCGGATGCGACACTTTCTTCGGTAGCCCGAGAGGAATACGTGCCTTCTGCATAGCTGTTTGAAATGTCGTCGAGGTAGTCTGTGAACGTGAATCTGTAACAAAGCTCCGTCCCGATCTGCCACCCACCGCTGACTTGCCACTGGGCACCCAATCCCCAAGGAATTGCTATGCCGAACGGGCTGTATGCCACTCCTTCAGTGCGCTCAGGACGCAGGTTGTGCCAAACTCCCACCACGCTCGGTCCAGCATTGATTTCCCTAGCCTGCGGATTCGAGTAAAATCCTGCAAGTCCCACAAATCCGTACAACGTAGGAACACCCGTGCCTGACAGTACGGATTGATTCGGTCTCCAATACCCCTCTGCTCGTGCAGAGGCCTCGATCAAATTGTTGCGAAAGTGCAAGTTCCTCGCTCGGCGGGGCCCTGCATTCGTATGTGCGTCATCGCCCGCAATGCCCACGAACTGCAATCCACCGCGTACCGCCCAAACCCGGTCCATGTTGTAAATCGCATGGACACCCACCGTCATCCGGGTCCCCTGGGGTTGGACATCGCTGATGAATGGCCTTCCATCCGTGGTCCCATTCCCGATGTCCCCCAGGTAATTTGAAAAGCCTATGACCCCACCCCAATCGGGTTGGAGCCGCTGTCCTTGTACCGTGGAAACCCCGGCTACAAGCAAACACATCGCCCCTACGTGTGAAATCTTCATAGAATTCCCTTTCCGCCCGAAGGTACCATGTTCAATGTTGCCACGCGCTTCACACAAACGCGTTCAGGCCCGTGATGTCGAGGCCGGTGATGAGCAGGTGGATGTCGTGGGTGCCTTCGTAGGTCACCAC